>NZ_JBXVPZ010000499.1:0-6695 GCF_057961495.1 Streptomyces sp. P5F9
CCCCTGAACCGGGCCGCCCCCGCGACCCGTGACAGGCCCCGGCCGTCCTGGCCTGGACCGACCGCACGACAGGGGCTCCGGCACACCGTAACGGCTGATGACCGATTTGTGGACGAGTTGCGCAGGAACGATGCTGCTGCGGCCCTGCTCAGTGGCCGGGCTGCCATGCGGACCGTGCTGTCGGCGCCGAGGTCGACCGCCGTACACTCCCGGAGTGACCGTCACCGCAACTTCCGTGGACGAGTCGGACCAGCTGAAGCCGCAGGCCGCGCCCGCATCGCGCCTCGCCCGCGTCGTCCGTCTGGTCCCGGCCGCCGTAGCAGCACTCTCCGGAGTGCTGCTCTACGTCAGTTTCCCGCCCCGCACCCTGTGGTGGCTGGCGCTGCCCGCGTTCGCCTGTTTCGGGTGGGTGCTGCGCGGCCGCAGCTGGAAGGCGGGCCTCGGCCTCGGCTACCTCTTCGGCCTCGGATTCCTGCTGCCGCTGCTGGTGTGGACCGGCGTGGAGGTCGGCCCCGGGCCCTGGATCGCCCTGGTCGTGGCCGAGGCGGTCTTCGTCGCGCTGGTCGGCGCGGCCATCACCGCGGTCTCGAAGCTGCCCGCCTGGCCGCTGTGGGCGGCGGCACTGTGGATCGCCGGTGAGGCGGCACGCGCGCGTGTCCCCTTCCACGGCTTCCCCTGGGGCAAGATCGCGTTCGGCCAGGCGGACGGCGTCTTCCTGCCGCTCGCCGCGGTGGGCGGAACCCCGGTCCTCGGCTTCGCGGTCGTCCTGTGCGGCTTCGGCCTGTACGAGATCGTCCGCCTGGCCCTGGAGAGCCGCAACACCCGTGTCGTACGGCGGTCCGCCGCGGCCGTGGCTCTGCTGAGCGTGGCCGTACCGGTGGTGGGCGCGGTGGCCGCGCGGTCCCTGGTCAGCGACAAGGCCGAGGACGGCACCACGACCGTCGCGGTCATCCAGGGCAACGTCCCGCGCGCGGGGCTGGAGTTCAACGCCCAACGGCGGGCCGTGCTCGACTACCACGTCAAGGAGACCCTGCGGCTGGCCGCGAAGGTCAAGGCGGGCAAGGTCGCCAAGCCGGACGTCGTCCTGTGGCCGGAGAACTCCTCCGACGTCGATCCCTTCGCGGACGCTCAGGCGTACACCGACATCGACGCGGCGGCCAAGGCGATCGGCGCGCCCATCTCGGTCGGCGGTGTCGTCGAACGGGGCGGCAAGCTCTACAACGAGCAGATCCTCTGGGACCCGGTGAAGGGCCCGACCGACACCTACGACAAGCGGCAGATCCAGCCGTTCGGCGAGTACCTCCCGATGCGCTCGCTGCTCGGGGCGATCAACAAGAACTGGACCAGCATGGTCCGCCAGGACTTCAGCCGGGGCACCAAGCCGGGCGTCTTCACCATGAACGGCGCCAAGATCGGCCTGGTCACCTGCTACGAGGCCGCCTTCGACTGGGCCGTGCGCTCCGAGGTCACCGACGGCGCCCAGCTCATCTCCGTGCCCAGCAACAACGCGACCTTCGACCGCAGCGAGATGACCTACCAGCAGCTCGCCATGTCCCGGGTCCGCGCGGTCGAACACAGCCGGACCGTCACCGTCCCGGTGACCAGCGGCGTCAGCGCGATCATCATGCCGGACGGGACGATCACCCAGAAGACCGGCATGTTCGTCGCCGACTCCCTGGTCCAGAAGGTGCCGCTGCGCTCCTCGGAGACCCCGGCCACCAAGCTCGGCATTCTGCCCGAGATGGCCCTGGTGCTCATCGCCGCGGCCGGCCTCGGCTGGGCGGTCGCCGCCGGTGTGCGCGGGCGACGCGCGAGCGACGTGTAGCGTACGCCCGCTGTACTCCCGTCGCGCGCACGGCAGTTCGTGGGGTAGCCATGGATCGTCCCGTTAGGGTCGGAGCATGGCTACTCCTGATTTCATCCGTACGATCCGGGCCTCCGCGGGGCATCAACTGCTCTGGCTTCCCGGGGTCAGCGCCGTCGTCTTCGACGACGCGGGTCGCATCCTGCTGGGCAAGCGGGCGGACAACCACGAGTGGGCGTTGCCCTCCGGCATTCCCGAGCCCGGTGAGCAGCCCGCGGTCTGCGCGGTGCGCGAGGTGTTCGAGGAGACGGCCGTCGAGTGCGTCGCGGAACGCGTCGTCATGGTGAAGGCCGGGGGGCCGATCCGTTATCCCAACGGCGACGCCTGCCAGTTCATGGACATCACCCTGCAGTGCCGGGCCGTCGGTGGTGAGGTGGCCGTGAACGACGACGAGTCGCTGGAGGTCGGCTGGTTCGACCTGGACGCACTGCCCGAGCTCAGCGATCACCAGCTGTTCCGGATCAAGCAGACCCTGGCCGACGCACCCACATGGTTTGACACCACGAGTTCCGACTGAAGTATGTGCTCAGCCCATATGTGGTGGGGCGGGGGCACTGTCTAGGCTCGCCCCATGACCGTGCCCAACGCTCTCCCGGGGGCCCACGCGAGCCTCCTCGACCTCAGCGGCCGTACCGCCCTCGTCACCGGTGCCGCCGGTGGTATCGGCCGCGCCTGCACGTTGCGGCTGGCGGCCGCCGGGGCGAAGGTCAGAGCGGTCGACATGGACGCCCTGGGACTCGCGGAGCTCGCCGAGCAGGCGCAGGATCTCGCGGGCACCGTCGAACCGCACGTCCTCGACCTCACCGACCTGGACGCCGCCGAGCACGCCGCCGCCGGCACGGACGTCCTGGTGAACAACGCCGGGCTGCAACTGGTGCGCCCCATCGAGGAGTTCCCGCCCGACGTCTTCCACACGGTGCTCACCGTGATGCTGGAGGCGCCCTTCCGGCTCATCCGCGGCGCCCTGCCCCATATGTACGGGCAGGGCTGGGGGCGGATCGTCAATGTGTCCTCCGTCCACGGGCTGCGCGCCTCCGCCTTCAAGTCCGCGTATGTGGCCGCCAAACACGGTCTGGAAGGACTCTCCAAGACCGCCGCCCTCGAAGGCGCACCCCATGGCGTCACCTCGAACTGTGTGAACCCCGCCTATGTGCGCACACCCCTGGTCGAGCGACAGCTCACCGACCAGGCACAGGCGCACGGCATCCCCGAGGAACGGGTCCTCACCGAGGTGCTCCTGCAGGACAGCGCGGTCAAACGGCTCATCGAACCGGAGGAGGTCGCCGAGGCCGTGGCCTATCTGTGCGGCCCGCACGCGTCCTTCGTGACCGGCACCTCGCTGGTGCTGGACGGCGGGTGGACCGCGCACTGAAGCACCGGGTGCACAGGCGACTGGGGAGTTGTCCACAGGCCTGACCGGCCGGCCCGGCGATGGGGAATCCTGTGAGCATGTCCAGCGATCACGTGCAGTCCGCCGAGCGCTCCGCCACCGTCACCGGTGCCGCAGCGCGACCGAGCAGTGCCGAGGCGCCGTTCCTGGAGCTGCTGGCCAGGGGCGCCTCCGCCGACGCGTATGAGCAGCCGGTACTGCTCGCCCGCGCCGACGGAAGACCGGTCGAGGCGATCGCGGGGCTCGAACACGCCAAGGTGCTAGCGCTGCGCGTCCGTTCGGAGCTGGAGGGACGCCGACGGCGCGAGGCCGAGCTGTCCGCGCTCTTCGAGACGGCCCATGATCTCGCCGGACTGCGCGACCTGGACGCCGTACTCCAGGCGATCGTCCAGCGCGCCCGGTCGCTGCTCGGCACCGACATCGCCTACCTCAGCCTCAACGACCCGGCCAGGGGCGACACCTACATGCGGGTGACCGAGGGCTCGGTCGCGGCCCGGTTCCAGCAGTTGCGGCTGGGCATGGGGGAGGGGCTCGGCGGACTCGTGGCCCAGACGGCACGGCCGTACGTCACCGACGACTACTTCAAGGACGACCGCTTCCAGCACACCCTCACCATCGACTCCGGGGTGCGGGACGAAGGGCTGGTGGCGATCCTCGGGGTGCCGTTGATGCTCGGGCACCGTGTCATCGGGGTGCTGTTCGCGGCGGACCGGCGGGCGCGGGTCTTCGAGCGGGAGCAGATCGCGCTGCTCGGCTCCTTCGCCGCGCTCGCCGCGGCCGCCATCGACACCGCGAACCTGCTCACCGAGACCCGCTCGGCGCTCGCCGGTCTGGAGCGCGCCAACGAGATCATCCAGGACCGCAGCGGAGTCATCGAGCGTGCGTCGGACGTCCACGACCGCCTCGCCGAGCTCGTCCTGCGCGGCGGCGGGGTCCACGACGTCGCCGCCGCGGTGTCCCAAGTCCTCGACGGAGTGGTCGAGTTCACCGAGATCGACGCCGCGCCCACGAAGGCGTTGGAAGCGTCCCGCGTCGAAGGTCACGCGGTGCGGCACCGGGACGACTGGATCGCCGCCGTGGCCGCCGGCGGCGAACTGCTCGGCGCGCTCGTGCTGCGCGGCCACCCCGGCCTCGACCCCGTGGACCAGCGCACCCTGGAGCGCGCCGCCATGGTCACCTCGCTGCTGCTGCTCGCCCGGCGGTCGGCCGCCGAGGCCGAACAGCGCGTGCGCGGCGAGCTGTTGGACGACCTGCTCGACGCCCGTGACCGTGACCCACGGCTGCTGCGGGAGCGTGCGTCCAGGCTGGACGCCGACCTGGACACCACCCATGTCGTCCTCGCCGCCCGGCTCGACGGCACCGCCGCCGACGCCGACCACGAGGCCGCCGCCCGCAGACGCCTGTGGTCCGCCGCCTCGCATCTCGCCGGGACCCGGCACGGACTGGCCGCCGCCCGCGACGGCGGCACCGTCCTGCTGCTGCCTCTCGACCCCGGCGACACCGCCACTGACCTGGCCCGCCGCACCGCCGCCCACCTGGGAGCGGCGGTCCACGAAGCGGTCACCGTCGGCGCATCCGCCCCCGTCGAGAAACCCGGCACGCGGCCCGACGCCGTGGTCGCCGCCTACGAGGAGGGGCGCCGTTGCCTCGACGCCCTGCGTCTGTTGGGCCGTACCGGAGACGGCGCCGCCGCCGAGGACTTCGGCTTCCTCGGGCTGCTCCTCGCCGGGGACCGGGACATCGGCGGCTTCGTCGAGCGGACCATCGGGCAGCTCGTGCGGTACGACGAGCGGCGCGGCACGGATCTGCTGCGCACCCTGGACGCCTACTTCGCGTGTGGCATGAGCCCGGCCCGGACGAAGGACGACCTGCACGTCCACGTCAACACCGTCGCCCAGCGGCTGGAGCGGGTGGGCCGGCTCCTCGGCGAGGACTGGCAGGAACCGGGACGCGTCCTGGAGATCCAACTCGCCCTGAGACTAAGGCGGTTGGCGGGTCCGGTGCGGCGGTGACCCTCGTAGGCGCGGGGCGTACGAGGGCCGGTGCCGCGCGTGGTGATCAGGCGGTGCGAGCGTCTGCGGCGTCCTTCGTGGGAGCGGTCGCAGGCCGGTCGTCCGCGGTGGCCTCGATCTCGGCCAGGTCGCGGTGCCGGGTCTCCTTGGCCATGCCCACCGCGATCAGGGTCAGGACGACCGCCGCGATCACATACAGGGCGATCGGGGTCGAGCTGTCGTAGTCGGCCAGCAGGGCGGTGGCGATCAGCGGGGCCGGAGCGCCCGCCGCGACCGAGGCGAACTGGGCGCCGATCGAAGCGCCGGAGTAGCGCATCGGGGTCGCGAACATCTCGGAGAAGAACGCGGCCTGGGGTGCGTACATCGCGCCGTGCAGGATCAGGCCGACGGTCACGGCGAGGACCAGGCTGCCGAAGTCTCCCGTGTCGACCAGCGAGAAGAAGGGGAACATCCACAGCCCGATGCCCACCGCACCCAGCAGATACACGGGCCGGCGTCCGATCCGGTCCGACAGGGCGCCCCAGGCCGGGATGACGGCGAAGTGCACGGCGGAGGCGATCAGTACGGAGTTCAGCGCCGTCTGCCGGGAGACGCCGGCCGAGGTGGTGGCGTAGACGAGGATGAAGGCGGTGATCACGTAGTAGCTGATGTTCTCCGCCATGCGGGCGCCCATCGCGACGAGGATGTCGCGCCAGTGGTGACGCAGGACGGAGACGAGCGGGAGTTGCTCGGGGTCGGTGCTCCGGGCCGTTGTCCGGGCGGCGGCTTTGCGTGCCTGTGACTGGGCCAATGCCTTCTGGAACACCGGGGATTCATCGACAGAGAGACGAATCCACAAACCGACGGCGACCAGGACACCGGAGAGCAGGAACGGGATGCGCCAGCCCCAGCTGCCGAAGGCCTCGTCCGAGAGGACTGCGGTGAGCAGGGACAGCACTCCTGTCGCGAGTAACTGCCCCGCGGGTGCGCCGGTTTGGGGCCACGACGCCCAGAAGCCGCGCCGGCGTGCGTCCCCGTGCTCCGAGACGAGCAGGACGGCTCCGCCCCACTCGCCGCCGAGCGCGAAGCCCTGCACCAGGCGCAGCGCGGTGAGCAGGACCGGCGCCGCCGCTCCCACAGTCGCGTGGGTCGGCAGCAGCCCGATCGCGAAGGTCGCACCGCCCATCAGCAGCAGACTCAGCACCAGCAGTTTCTTGCGGCCGAGCCGGTCACCGTAGTGCCCGAAGACGAGGGCGCCGAGCGGGCGGGCCGCGAATCCCACGGCGTAGGTCAGGAAGGAGAGCAGGGTGCCGACGAGCGGGTCGGAGTCGGGGAAGAAGAGCTTGTTGAAGACGAGCGCGGCCGCGGAGCCGTAGAGGAAGAAGTCGTACCACTCGATGGTGGTGCCGATGAGGCTGGCGGCGACGATGCGTTTGAGGTTGGCGGGGGG
>NZ_JBXVPZ010000500.1:0-6687 GCF_057961495.1 Streptomyces sp. P5F9
GTCCCCACCACCGCCGCGCAGTTCCGGCCCACCCCCGCCAGCTCCAGGCTGTCCTCGATCTGGCCGCAGGACCGTTCCAGCGTGGTGACGACGCCGTAGCGGCGGCCCAGGAGGCAGGCCAGGTGGGCGGCCGCCTCGGTGATGTCGACGACCGGTACGTCCACCAACTCCCGGACGCCTTCCCGCCCGTGCTCCCCGAAGCCGGCCATGACGACGGCGTCGTACGCAGGGCCCTCGTACGTCCGGAGGAGGTCCATGACGGCCGCCGCCGAGAGGTAGCTGTCGAGCCAGCCCTCCGCGGACTCGGGGCCCCACGCGGGGGTCAGGCCGGTCACGGTGGTGCCCGGGCCTGCTGCGGCCCGGGCACCTCGTACGATCTCCTCGGTCATCTCCTGCGTGGTGTTGCAGTTGGTGACGACGATGCGCACTCCGCTCAGACCTCCACCGGTTCGAGGGCGGGCTCGGTGGCGGCTCGGTCGGTGCGGCAGATCATTACGTACAGGCCCGCGCCCAGTGCCGTACCGATGAACCACGAGTACGGGGCCACATCGCTGAACGTCTTCACCAGGGCCAGTACCGCCGCGACCGCCGCCGAGGGCAGGAACGCCCACAGGGCCTTGGGGTTGACGCCCTTCCGGTAGTAGTAGCGGGAGCCGGGGGTCGCGTCGAACAACTCCTGTACGTCGACCCGGCCGCGCTTCACCCAGTAGTAGTCGACCATGATCACGCCGAACAGCGGGCCAAGGAAGGCGCCGAGGCCGCCGAGGAAGTAGTTGACGACGGTCGGGTTGGAGAAGAGGTTCCACGGGGTCACGACCAGCGCGGCCACCGTGCTGATCATGCCGCCGATCTTGAAGGTGATCTTCTGCGGCCAGACGTTGGCGAGGTCGTACGCCGGTGAGACGAAGTTGGCGACGATGTTGACGCCCATGGTGGCGACGGCGAACGTGAACGCGCCCAGCACCATCACCCAGGTGTTGCCGACCTTGGCGACCAACTCCGCCGGATCCGTGATGGCCTGGCCCCAGACCTCCAGCGAACCGGCCGTCACGATCACCGAAACGACCACGAACGCCGTGGAGTTGATGGGCAGGCCCCAGAAGTTGCCGCGGCGGACGGTCTTGTAGTCCGGCGCGAAGCGGGAGAAGTCGCAGAAGTTGAGCATCAGCGTGCCGTACGTCGCGAGGATCAGCCCGATCGCGCCGAACCACTGCCGCCACTGCTCGCCGAACGAGACCGGGTGCGGGGTCGAGGTGAGGGAGATCGACCAACCGGCCTTCGCCAGCACCCAGATGGCCAGCGCGATCATCACCAGCCAGATCGCGGGGCCGCAGAAGTCCTGGAACTTCCGTACGGATTCCATGCCCTGACTGATGATCACCGCCTGGATCAGCCACAGCGACACGAAGGAGACCCAGCCGAGGGCGTCAAGTCCCAGGAAGGAGTGGTGAGTCCAGGATTCCAGGCCCGGCCACGCGGCCAGCAGCATCACGTTGACGGCGACGGACGCGAGGTAGGTCTGGATGCCGTACCACATGATGGCGATCACGGCCCGGATGAGGGCCGGGATGTTGGCGCCCCACACGCCGAAACTGATGCGGCTGACAACCGGGAACGGGACGCCGTGCGCCTGCCCGATCCTCCCCATCCAGTTCATGCCGACGTAGATGAGCACGAAGCCGACGAGCAGGGAGGTGAAGACCTGCCAGACGTTCATGCCGAGGACCAACAGGCCTGCGGCGAACGTGTAGTTGCCGAGGTTGTGGACGTCGGACATCCACATGGCGAAGAGGTCGAAGACCTTCCAGTTCCGCTTGTCGGCGGGAGCGAGGTCTTCGTTGGTGAGCCGGGGGTCGGGGACGAACGCTGGTGTGCCGGTGGCTTCGGCACTGTCGGCGAGGGACACGGGGCCTCCAGGGCGAGGGGACGGGAGGGACGAGAGGGACGAGAGGGACGAGAGGGATGGGCAGGACGGCTTCCGGTGTCGTTTGGTATACCAAACTGCCGTCATAGTCCTCCCGTCAACCGTTCCGACCGATGTCTCCGTTGTTAACGCTCCGTAAAAGACCCTCCGAGTCGGCGAAGATAAATCCATGAGCTCCACGACAGAGAAGATCGAACCCCTCGGAGCGGTGCGCGAGCGCGTCCTGGCCACGCTGCGGCAGGACGTCATCGCCGGTCGCCTCCGTCCCGGCGACCGGCTGGTCGAGCGCGAGCTGGCCGAGCGGTTCGGCGTCTCCCGGGTGCCGGTCCGCGAGGCGATCCGCGCGCTGGTCGCCGAAGGGTTCGTCCACTTCGAGACCCCGCGCCGCACGGTCGTACGCCGTCTCACCCCGAACGACGTGCGGGAGCTCTTCGAACTGCGCGAGGCCCTGGAGGTCTACGCGGCCGGGCTCGCCGCGTCCCGCGCGACACCGGAGGAACTGGCCGAGGTGGAGGAACTCCTCGACCGCGCGGCCGCCGCGACCGAGGCCGGGGACGCCGAGGTGATCACCGACATCAACAGCCGCCTGCACGACAGCATCGTGGCGATAGCGGGCAACACGCTGCTGACCGCCGCCCTGGAACCGGTCGCCGGCCGGCTGCGCTGGATGACCCGACGGAACGAGGAGTGGCCTCAACTCCTCGTGGAACACCGTGAGTTGTACGAGGCGATCGCATCCGGCGACCCGGCCCGCGCCCGCGCGCACGCACTGGCCCACGTGCGGACCAACTATCGTTCCACGGTCCGGCATCTGTTCGGGGACGACCCGCAGCCGTAAGCAGAGGGAGCGAACGTGGTCAGCAGACGTGGCTTGTTGAGCGGAGCCGCGCTCGTGGGCGTCGGTGCGATGGCGGGCGTGGCGCAGGGGGCGGGAGTGGCCGTGGCGGACGTGGCACTGGACACCCCGTTCACACCGGTCGGCACGCCGCATCTGGCACAGGCCGAGCAACTGGTGGGATATCAGCGGCTGTTGGCGGCCGGGTATCTGACAGGCGGACTGGTGGGCCACTGGGCACTGGACGGCTCGGGCACCGACCGTTCCGGCCGCGAACACCCCGTCACGCCGGGCTCCGGCGCGACCTGGACGGCGCTGCGGGCGGGCGGCGAGCTGAGTCTCGACGGGACGTCCGGGGCGTATGCCGCCACTGGCTCCGTCCTGGACACGACACTCCCCTTCACCGTCTCGGCGTGGGTCCGCCTGGCGAGCGACGCCGACCCGGCGACCATGTACACGGCGGTGAGCCAGGACGGCGCGACGACCAGCCGCTTCCTCCTCCAGTACGACAACACCGTCTCCACCTGGGCCTTCAAGGTCCGCAGCGAGGACCAGGCGACCAAGGTGTCCGCCGTCGCCGCATCACCGGCCGGTCTCGGTATCTGGACCCACCTGGCCGGCGTCTGGGACGGCACGCAGATCCGGCTGTACGTCGACGGGCAGCCGCAGGGCAGCGCCGCGACCACCCTGTCCTGGGCCGCGCCCGGCGGCTTCTCCATCGGCCGGGCCCGCTTCGACGGCGCGCCCGTCAACCGGTTCAAGGGCGCGATCGACGACGTACGAGCGTACGCCCGTGCCCTGACCGCCGACGAGATCGCCCTGGTCAGCGGCCGCACGGCCCGCCTGAACAACGTCTATCGGACGGACCCGGGCGCCACCCTCACCTGGGGCACGCCCGACGACCCGGCGAGCTGGGTGGCCCGCGCCCGCTGCGCGTCCTTCGTCACCGGCGTCCTCAAGCACACCTACGGCTGGGCGAGCGACGACTACTTCCTCCAGTACTTCCAGGAGAAGGTCCCGGAGGCCGCCGACTACTGCGCCGCCTTCCTGAACGGCACCGCCGGCCCCCGCTTCCAGCGCGTCCGCAAGGTCGCCGATCTGCAACCAGGCGACATCATCGCCGTCGACTACAAAGGCAGCGACCCCGACAACACCGGCCACATCGTCATGGTCCGCGAGGTCAAGGGCGTCTTCAGCGGCACCGCCGACTTCACCGGCGAGACGCAGTACGCCGTCGAGATCGTCGACTGCACCTCCGACCCGCACGGCGTCTACGCCCTGACCAACTACCCCAAGTACCCGGACACCCGCATGGTCGGCAACGTCACCGGCGAGAACCTCCAGGGCGTCGGCATCGGCCACATGATGTTCTACGCCTCCGACACCACGGGCGAGTTCTCGTGGTACCGGTGGAGCGTCAACTCGTCGAAGAGCACCGGGACTTACGACGTGACGACACGACCGTTGGCCGCGGCGCGAGTCGGCTGACCAACTGGGCTAGCCGTGTCCGCAAAGTCCCGTCGTCCGCCCGGAGAGCAGGCGGGACTTTTCGGACACGGCCTAGCGGCGGGCGTACTTGTCCGTCGCCGCCACCAGCGCCTGCGCGACACCGGGCGCGCTCGCGTTGTGCCCGGCCTCGTCCACGATCACCAACTCGCTGCCGGGCCAGGCGTGATGGAGCCGCCAGGCGACACCGAGGAGGTTGCCGAGGTCGAGGCTGCCCTGGACGAGGGTGCCGGGGATGTCCTTGAGGAGGGGCGCGTCCCGCAGGACGACGCCCTCCTCATTTCCCTCTCCCAGGAAATGGTCGCTGCCGAAGTAGTGCGTGACGGTCCGCGCGAAGCACATCCTGAACTTCGGGTCCTCGTACCGCTTTTCGGAGCGCGGCGGCGCCGGGACGATCGCCGTCTCCCAGTCCGTCCAGGCGCGTGCGGCCCGCTCCCGCACCGCCCGGTCGGGCGACTCGATGAGCCGGTTGTAGGCGGCGGCGAGGTTCCCTTCGCGCTCCTCGGCGGGGAGTCCGGAGACGAACGCCTCGAAGGCCTCCGGGAAGAGCTTCCCAAGTCCCCTGGTCAGCAAGGCGACTTCGGGATCGGACCCGGTGGCGACACAGGTCAGCACCAGCTCCGACACCACACCCGGATGCGTCTGCGCGTACCGCAGCCCGAGCACCGACCCCCACGACGCGCCCCACACCAGCCACCGCTCGATCCCCAACTCCCGCCGCAGCAGCTCCAGATCGGCGATGAGGTGGGCCGTCGTGTTCACGCTCATGTCGGTGTCGTACGCGCTCGCGTGCGGCCTGGAACGTCCGCAGCCGCGCTGGTCGAGCAGCACGATCCGGTAGACGGCGGGGTCGAAGTAACGCCGGGGGTAAGGGGAACAACCCGACCCCGGGCCGCCGTGCAGCACGACGGCGGGCTTGCCGTGCGGGTTGCCGCAGGTCTCCCAGTAGACGTGATTGCCGTCGCCGACGTCGAGCATGCCGTGGTCGTACGGTTCGATCTCCGGATACAGGCCCATCCTGCGACCCTAACCTCGCTACGGCCCCGGCGTCCCTGGCCTCGCTACGGCCCCGGCGTCCCTGGCCTCGCTACGGCGCGGTCGGCAGCCCCGCCGCCCCGGCTGCCGTGCGCAGGATGTCCCGCAGCATCGCGGAGGTGAGTTTGCCGGTGAAGGTGTTGCGCTGGCTGACGTGGAAGCAGCCGAAGAGGTCGAGGCCGTCGAGGGAGACCTGGGTCCCGTGCCCGAACGCGGGCCGAGGGCGCGGGACTTGCCAGCCCGCCGCCCCGAACGCGGGCAGCGCCGCCTGCCAGCCGAAGGCGCCGAGGACGACCGCGGCCCTCAACGTCGGCCGCAGCAAGGTGAGTTCCTCGACGAGCCAGGAACGGCAGGTGTCGCGTTCCTCGGGGGTGGGCTTGTTGGCGGGCGGGGCGCAGCGCACCGGTGAGGTGATGCGCACGCCGTACAGCTCCAGGCCGTCGTCGGCGCTCACGGCGGTCGGCTGCGAGGCGAGGCCAATGTCGTAGAGGGCCTCGTACAGGACGTCCCCGGAACGGTCGCCGGTGAACATGCGGCCGGTGCGGTTGGCGCCGTGCGCGGCCGGGGCGAGGCCGGTGATCAGGAGCGAGGCGTCGGCGGGGCCGAAGCCGGGTACCGGGCGGCCCCAGTACGTCCAGTCGGCGAAGGCGGCGCGTTTGGTGCGGGCGACCTCCTCGCGCCAGGCGACCAGGCGGGGGCAGGCCCGGCAGCCGGTGATCCGGTGATCGAGGTCGGACAGGTTCACCCCCTCACCGTAAGGGCTCAGGTGAGGACCGCGCCGAACGCCACGAACCCGCAGATCATCAGGAACAGCAGCGCCGGCAACGGCCATACGAACCGCAGGTACTTGTCATAGCCGACCTTCGCCAGCGCCACCCCGCCGACAAGGGGCGCGAGCCGCGAGGAACCTCTCCCTCAGGTCGGCGACCGAAACCCGCCGGAGCCGCCCACCCCTGGGTACTAAAGTCGAGGCATGGCTTCAGAGGGCGCGGATGAGATCCACGGCGACCAAGAAACCGGCGCGACCACGACGAGCCGGAACACCGACGCGCCGCGGAGCCCTGCCGCTGAGGCGCCGACCGACGCCGTGGCCGCCGCCAAGGCCGCCAGTCCAGTCAATGGTGAGAGCGTCCGCGTCGACAGTTGGATCTGGTCCGTCCGCCTGGTCAAGACCCGTTCCATGGGCGCCGCCGCCTGCAAGGGCGGCCACGTCCGTGTCAACGGTGAGCGGGTGAAGCCCGCCCACGCCGTCCACGTCGGCGACGAGGTGCGCCTCCGGCACGAGGGCCACGAGCGTGTCGTCATCGTGAAGCAGGTCATCCGCAAACGGGTCGGCCCCCCGGTCGCCGTCCAGTGCTACGTGGACAACTCCCCGCCGCCCCCGCCC
>NZ_JBXVPZ010000501.1:0-6677 GCF_057961495.1 Streptomyces sp. P5F9
TGGGTGAGGCGTGCGGGTTGGGCCTCGGGACGTACGGGATCGGCCCCGCGTTTGTCGTGGCCCTGGTCGTCGCTGAGCTTCTTCTGCGGCGCTGTATGCGTCGGTTTGGCGGGGTCACGGGGGACGTGTTCGGAGGGCTTGCGGAGGCTGCTGCTACGACTGCGCTCGTGGTGCTTTCGCTGAATGGCTGAGTGCGGGTTCGTCGTGGCTGGTCGCGCAGTTCCCCGCGCCTCTTGGGTTAGTTGCCCTCAGGCGTGTTCAGCAGGCCTTGCGCCACGCACCCAACTCGTACTTCTTCTCCAGTGAACTCAGCTTCAGGTGGCGGGAGTTGGGGCAGAAGCGGGCTGTCGGGAGATCGTACTCGACGTGGAAGACGGCCTTGTTCGCCTTGATGAAGGGGGTCAGGGTGTCGCACTCGTCGTACTGGGCGCACTGTTCGTTGACCGCGAAGTCGAAGTCGCTTACCAGGGCGGGGATTTGGGCCAGGTCGTTCTTCAGGCCCACTGCCATGCCTCGGTCGTGGGCGAGTTTCGCGATGAGGCGGTTGTAGCGGAGTTGGTCGGCTGCCTTGAGGGGGAAGCCGGTGTCGTTCTGGTAGCCGTCCATGTTGTCGGGCTCGACCGCGTCGAAGCCCTTGTCCCGGCACATGTCCAGGCGGGTCGCCATCAAGGGTTCGAGGACGTCCGAGTCGCGGATGTCGAGCCAGCGTTCGCCCTTCCAGCCGTTGCCCTTGCCCAGGACCGACTTGGGGAACTTCTTGGCGTCGGGGCGGAAGTCCTCCCAGGCGCCGGTCGAGATGTAGCAGATGACCTTGCGGCCCTTGTCGTGCAGTGCGGTCACCGTCGCCTTGGAGTGGTCGAAGCCGTCGATGTCGTAGACCGGGACGTCGACGGAGGTGTCCAGGCGCCCGCTGAGCTGCCACTGCCAGGCCACGCCCGGGCGGGGCTGCCAGCGCTTCCCGGTGGTCTGCGTGGGGGTCGGCTTGTCGTCGGAGGTGGTGGTGCAGCCCGCGAGGAGCAGGAGGAGCAGGGCTAGTAGCAGGGCGGGGCGTCTCACTGAACGGGCTCCAGGGTGTGGGGCAAAGTACCCCACGGATGATCTCCCACGCCCGGTGCCGCGCAGTGCACCGAGGCCCCTCGGGCTCGGGCCTCCGCTTCGAAGTCGGCGTCGGCCGGGACGCCGTAGACGAGGTGGCCGAAGCGGGTTCCCGTTGTGCCTCGCCAGGATTGGGGCGGTAGTTGGCGGTACGTCGTCCAGGGACCCTCGAAGGTCACCAGGACGTCGGCTATGCGGGCGTACGACGGGTGCGGGGTCGTGCCGTGGTTCAGGACGAGTGTGGCGCAGCCTGTGCCCCAGGCGGCCGTGGCGATGCGCTGGTAGTGCCTGAACTCCCGCTGATCTGCGGCCACTTGGTCCAGGAATGCGCCGTCCGTGCCGTACCAGTCGCGGTAGCGGGTCAGGTCCTCCACTACGTCTGTGCAGGGGCGGCGGCCGTAGTCCGTGTCCGTGTAGGCGAGCAACCGCACCTCCGCCGCGCGGAGTTGGGCCGCCACCTCGGCGAAGGCCGGGTCCGGGGTTTCGCCGGGGCCGCTGGCCGGGTTGAGGACCACGGCGTAGAGGCGGAGGGCCGCCGCCACGATCGCGGCCCACTCTGCGGGGCGGACGGTCGGGTGTTCGTAGTACGGGGCCAGGAGTTGGCTCATCGGTGTGCCGTTACCCTGCCCAACAGGGCGCAGATCAGGGCCGCTTGGACCGCCGCCGCCGTGCCGTACACGTACAGGGCGATCCAGTGTGGGCCGGCTCTTCCAGTCCTCGCCCAGGCCCGCGTTGAAGGCCAGGTCGAAGGTGAAACCGTGGTCCTGCTCCCACTGGGCCGCGTACACCGCGTCGGCCGAGGTCATCCGGATCGGCGTGGCCGTCGCCCCCTCGCCCGACGCGCAGTCGTAGTCGCCGGGCGTGCAGTTGAGTTCGGTGTCCCAGCGGTCGTCGGGTGCGAAGACGTCGTCGACATGCACGGAGAAATAGTTGCGCGCCAACACCCGGAACTGCTCCTGGTATTGGTTTTACGCGAAGGTCAGCACCAGTTCACGGCGCCCGTCGTGGGCGTACTCGCCGACCCGGCTGCCGCGCCCGGTACCAGGGCGTCGACCTGCGGGATGCCGTACGTCGTCTCGTAGGCGTCCAGCGCGGTCTGTTCCGCCGAACTCGTCCCGAACGGCGCCTCGTTGGGCAGGACGACGCCCTGGTACTTCGCGCGGGGCGTGCCGTCGACCGTGGGGCGGCCCGGGTCGTTCAGGTTCACGGTCGTGTACGGAATGCCCTCGCTCTTCAGCTGGGCGGCGACGGCCCGAGATCGATGCGCGGCTCGCCGGCGGCCGATGCGCCGGGTGCCTCCAGGCCCAGCACCAGGAGTCCGGCGGCCGCCAGTACGATCCGTGGAAATCATGCAAATCGATGAGCATGTCGCCCACACGAACCTCACGAGTGTGGCGCAGGGCATCCAGGGTGGGGATCGAGAAGTGGCCACTCCGCTTCCGGTAGGCGAACCCCTCGCGGGAAGAGGCGGACCCCCCGCGCGAATGAGCCGTCACACCCACGCGCGTACGCTCGTCCTGGGCGCTCCACCAGCCCCCTATGCCCACCACCGCCGCAGGTCGGAAATAGGGTCGGCTGTCGGGCCCGGTCGACCCACCCCGATCGACCACAGGAACTTCACATCGGAAGCGAGAATTCACCACTGTGACTGCTCTCACTCTCAGCACCGCCGCGGCGCCCGGCCTGCGGGCCGACGCGATCGTGATCGGTGTCGGCAAGGGCGGCAAGGGCCCGGTCGTCGCACCGGGCGCCGACGCCGTGGACAAGGCGTACGACGGCAGGCTCGCCGGCGTCCTGGAGACCCTGGGCGCCTCCGGTGCCGAGGGCGAGATCACGAAGCTGCCCGCACCGGCCGGCTTCAAGACCCCGCTCGTGCTCGCGGTGGGGCTCGGCGCGGAGCCCGAGGAGGGCGAGGAGTACGGCGCCGAGGCGCTGCGCCGGGCCGCCGGCGTCGCCGCCCGCGCGCTCACCGGCGCCAAGAAGGCCGCCTTCGCGCTCCCCCTCGCCGACGCCGCCGACGCCGGCGCGATCGCCGAGGGCGCGCTGCTCGGCGCGTACTCCTTCGACGCGTACAAGGGCAGCGCCAAGGACGCCAAGGGCAAGGCCCCGCTCGGCGAGGTCGCCCTGCTCGGCGGCAAGCCGCGCGACAAGGAGTACAAGGCGGCCGTAGAGCGTGCCCTGGCGGTCACCGAGGAGCTCAACCGCGCCCGCGACCTGATCAACACCCCGCCGAACGACCTCGACCCGGAGGCCTTCGCCGCCGTCGCGCAGACCGCGGCGAAGGAGCACGGCATCAAGGTGGAGGTGCTCGACGAGAAGGCCCTGGAGAAGGGCGGCTACGGCGGCATCCTCGGCGTCGGCGCCGGTTCCGCGGCCGGTCCGCGCCTGGTGAAGCTGTCGTACACGCACGCCGACGCCACCAAGCACCTCGCGTTCGTCGGCAAGGGCATCACGTACGACTCGGGCGGCATCTCGCTCAAGCCGGCCGGGCACAACGAGACGATGAAGTGCGACATGAGCGGTGCGGCCGCCGTGTTCGCGGCCGTCGTCGCCGCCGCGCGTCTGGGCCTCGCGGTCAACGTCACCGGCTGGCTCGCGCTCGCCGAGAACATGCCGTCCGGCTCCGCGACGCGTCCCGGTGACGTGCTGCGGATGTACAGCGGCAAGACCGTCGAGGTGCTCAACACGGACGCGGAGGGCCGGCTGGTTCTCGCGGACGCGCTGTGGGCGGCGTCGGCGGAGAAGCCGGACGCGATCGTGGACGTGGCGACGCTGACGGGGGCGATGGTTCTGGCTCTCGGGAGCCGGACGTTCGGTGTGATGGCGAACGACGACGCGTTCCGCTCCGCGATTGTCGAGGCGGCGGAGGAGGTCGGGGAGCCGTCCTGGCCGATGCCGTTGCCGGAGCACCTGCGCAAGGGGATGGACTCGCCCACCGCCGACATCGCGAACATGGGTGAGCGGATGGGGGGTGGGCTTGTCGCCGGGCTGTTCCTGCGGGAGTTCGTGGGTGAGGGGATCACCTGGGCGCATGTCGACATCGCGGGGCCGGCGTTCAATGAGGGCGGGCCTTTTGGTTACACGCCCAAGGGCGGTACGGGGTCTGCGGTGCGGACGTTGGTGCGGCTTGCGGAGTTGACTGCTGCCGGGGATCTGGGCTGACGTTCTGCGCCTCATAGCTCGATGCCTTAGGTGCGTGGGCGACTGCGGGCCGGCTGTGGCCGGTCGCGCAGTTCCCCGCGCCCCTAAGTGGGTCACCTCATCCGGTGTTCTCAAGTGAGCGTGTGGTGTCTCACACCCCGGCCCGGCGTCTCGTTGGCTCCTGACAAGTGCGAAGATGGGCTCGGCAGGACAGGGCCCCCACCACAGGGCCGAAGAAAGAGCGGCCGGACACCAGCCGCCGACCGGTCACCGCTGACCGGCGTGGCGCACATGCATGGAGGACGTGACGTGGCGAACGACGCCAGCACCGTTTTCGACCTAGTGATCCTCGGCGGTGGTAGTGGCGGGTACGCCGCGGCCCTGCGCGGGGCCCAGCTGGGTCTGGACGTCGCCCTGATCGAGAAGGACAAGGTCGGCGGCACCTGCCTGCACCGAGGATGCATCCCCACCAAGGCCCTGCTCCACGCGGGCGAGATCGCCGACCAGGCCCGCGAGAGCGAGCAGTTCGGCGTCAAGGCCACCTTCGAGGGCATCGACGTACCGGCCGTCCACAAGTACAAGGACGGCGTGATCTCGGGCCTGTACAAGGGACTCCAGGGTCTGATCGCATCCCGCAAGGTGCACTACATCGAGGGTGAGGGCAGGCTCTCCTCCCCCACCTCCGTCGACGTCAACGGCCAGCGCATCCAGGGCCGCCACGTCCTGCTGGCGACCGGCTCCGTGCCGAAGTCGCTGCCGGGCCTGGAGATCGACGGCAACCGGATCATCTCCTCGGACCACGCCCTCGTCCTGGACCGCGTCCCGCAGTCCGCGATCATCCTGGGCGGCGGTGTCATCGGCGTGGAGTTCGCCTCCGCGTGGAAGTCCTTCGGCGCCGACGTGACGATCATCGAGGGCCTCAAGCACCTCGCTCCTCTTGAGGACGAGAACTCCTCCAAGCTTCTTGAGCGCGCGTTCCGCAAGCGCGGCATCAAGTTCAACCTGGGCACCTTCTTCTCGAAGGC
The DNA here is from genome assembly GCF_057961495.1 of Streptomyces sp. P5F9. Classification (NCBI taxonomy): domain Bacteria; kingdom Bacillati; phylum Actinomycetota; class Actinomycetes; order Kitasatosporales; family Streptomycetaceae; genus Streptomyces; species Streptomyces sp. P5F9. The sequence goes on from NZ_JBXVPZ010000501.1 coordinate 5,262, forward strand.
CGAGTACACCGAGAACGGTGTCAAGGTCACCCTCGCCGACGGCAAGGAGTTCGAGGCCGAGGTCCTGCTCGTCGCCGTCGGCCGCGGGCCCGTCTCCGCCGGTCTCGGCTACGAGGAGCAGGGCGTCGCCATGGACCGCGGCTATGTCCTGGTCGACGAGTACATGCGGACGAACGTCCCGACCATCTCCGCCGTCGGTGACCTCGTCCCGACGCTCCAGCTCGCGCACGTCGGCTTCGCCGAGGGCATCCTGGTGGCGGAGCGTCTGGCCGGTCTGAAGACCGTTCCGATCGACTACGACGGTGTCCCCCGGGTGACGTACTGCCACCCCGAGGTCGCCTCCGTGGGCATCACCGAGGCCAAGGCCAAGGAGATCTACGGCGCGGACAAGGTCGTCGCTCTGAAGTACAACCTCGCGGGCAACGGCAAGAGCAAGATCCTGAACACCTCGGGCGAGATCAAGCTCGTCCAGGTGAAGGACGGTGCCGTGGTCGGCGTCCACATGGTCGGCGACCGCATGGGCGAGCAGGTCGGCGAAGCCCAGCTGATCTACAACTGGGAGGCGCTGCCCGCCGAGGTCGCGCAGCTCATCCACGCCCACCCGACGCAGAACGAGGCGCTCGGCGAGGCCCACCTGGCACTGGCGGGCAAGCCTCTCCACTCCCACGACTGACCCCCTCGGTCGGACGACGACACAGACTTCCGCAATTCGTAAGGAGCAACCGAAACCATGGCGGTTTCCGTAACCCTTCCGGCGCTCGGTGAAAGCGTCACCGAGGGCACTGTCACCCGCTGGCTGAAGGCCGAGGGCGAGCGAGTAGAGGCCGACGAGCCGCTGCTCGAAGTGTCGACCGACAAGGTCGACACCGAGATCCCCTCGCCCGTCGCCGGTGTGCTGGCCTCCATCAAGGTGGCCGAGGACGAGACCGTCGAGGTCGGCGCCGAGCTGGCCGTGATCGACGACGGTACGGGCGCCCCCGCGGCCGCCCCGGCCCCGGCCGCAGAGCCCGAGGCGGCTCCCGAGCCGGCCCCGCAGGCCGCTGTCCCGTCCACCGAGCAGGCGGCTCCGGCCCCCGCTCCCACCGCCGAGGCGACCGCCGGCGCCGGTTCCGCCGAGGGCACGGACGTCGTCCTGCCCGCGCTCGGCGAGTCCGTCACCGAGGGCACCGTCACCCGCTGGCTGAAGGCGGTCGGCGAAGAGGTCGCCGAGGACGAGCCCCTCCTGGAGGTCTCGACCGACAAGGTCGACACCGAGATCCCCTCCCCGGTCGCCGGCGTCCTGCTGGAGATCCTGGTCGGCGAGGACGAGACCGCCGAGGTCGGCGCCAAGCTCGCCGTCGTCGGCGCCCCGGGTGCCGCTCCGGCGGCTGCCCCGGCGCCCGCTCCGGCGGCTGCCGCTCCGGCTCCGGCCCCCGC
>NZ_JBXVPZ010000502.1:0-6634 GCF_057961495.1 Streptomyces sp. P5F9
CCTCAGGCCCACGGTTCCACCCTGCCGTCCCCCGCCCCCACGGCGGAGCCCACCGCGTCGGAGCGGGCTCCCGGGAAGCAACGCGACCCCTTCTTCGACAACGCCAAATACCTGGCGATCGTGCTGGTGGCGATCGGCCACTCCTGGGAGCCGCTGCGGTCGGGCAGCCGTAGCGTCACCGCGTTGTACACGCTCGTGTACGCCGTGCACATGCCGGCGTTCATCGTGATCTCCGGGTACTTCTCGCGGAGCTTCCGGGCGACCCCACCGCAGATCAGGCGGCTGCTGGGGGGAGTTGTCGTCCCGTACGTCGTGTTCGAGACGGCGTACACGCTCTACACGCGCTGGACGGACCACCAACCCGGCCGCGCCATCAGCCTGTTGGACCCGCTGTACCTGACGTGGTTCCTGGCGGCGCTGTTCGTCTGGCGGCTCACGACGCCGATCTGGAAGCACGTACGCCACCCGCTGCCGGTGGCGCTGGTCATCGCGATGCTGGCGACGCTCTCCCCGTCCATCGGCAACGACCTTGATCTGCGACGGGTGTTGCAGTTCCTGCCGTACTTCGTGCTCGGCCTGTGTCTGAAGCCGGAGCACTTCCAGCTCGTACGGCGGCCGGAGGTACGGCAGTTGGCGGTGCCGGTGTTCGTGGTCGCGCTCGCCGTGGCGTACTGGGCGGTCCCGCGCTTCGACTACGCCTGGCTGTTCCACAACGGGAGCGCGGAGCAACTCGGCGCTCCCGACTGGGAAGGGCCGCTCATGACGCTGGCCCTGTTCGCCTGCTCGACACTCCTGGTCGCCTGCTTCCTCGCCTGGGTGCCGCGCCGCCGCACCTGGTTCACCGCCCTGGGCGCGGGCACGCTCTACGGCTATCTGCTGCACGGGTTCGTCGCGCAGGGCGCCAAGTCCTGGGGCTGGTACGACCCTTCGTGGATGCGGGGCCCTCTCGGCGAGGTCACGGTGACCGTGGTGGCCGCCGTCGTCGTGACCGCGCTGTGCACCCCGCCGGTGCGGCGGGTCTTCCGGGGCGTGACGGAACCGGAGTTGCGGTGGGCGTTCCGTCGTGACGCGAGCGAACTCGCCCGCCCCTAGCGATGGTTGTGGTGGATCGGTGGGCCAGTTCGTGAATTCGCGCTGAATCACCGCTGACACTTCACGGTGGGGCGACACTCGTGCACGAGAGGGCACAACCAAGCCTCCGGGGAGGCGGTCACACGCTGTGGTGGAACCCGAATTCCGCGGGTTGCGTCAACTCCCCTTACGTTTCACGGAGGTTGTGCGATGCCCTCTCGTTCTCTCGGTCGCCTCGTGACCCTGGCCCTCGGCGCCGGCCTGGCCGCTCCGCTGTTCCTCGCCGGGACGGCGGGCGCGGCCACGGCGCCGGCCACCGCCGCGCTCGGCAACGGCGGCAACGAGGTCCTCTACACGGCCGCCGCGGGCCAGGCCAACAAGGCGGTCGTCACCGCGTCGACGACCGACCTCTCGACCATCACCTACGTCATCGACGACGTCGTCACCATCAAGCCGGGCACGAGCTGCGCGTACCCCACCGCCTCGGACCACACCAAGGTCTCCTGCACGGTGACCACCTTCGACAGCCAGGACCCGTACCCCACCCTTCAGTTGACGCTCGGCAACGGCAACGACACCCTCGCGTACCACAACAAGACCGGCCAGACGTACTACTTCGCCTCGGCCGACCTGGGCGCCGGCAACGACAAGGCCACGGACGACGGCAGCGTCGACGGCAACTACATCTCGGGCGGGACCGGCAACGACATCCTCACCCTGGGCAAGTACTCGGTGGGCTGGGGCGACGACGGCAACGACACCCTGAAGGCCGCCGCGGGCACCATCGCCCAGGGCGGCAACGGCAACGACACCATCTCGACCACCGGCGACGCGGCCGACGGCGGGGCCGGCAACGACGTCATCACCGGTGGCGCGGCCGCCCAGAGCCTGACAGGCGGCACCGGCAACGACCGGATCCACGGCGGCGCCGGGAACGACTTCATCTACGGCGGCACGGGCAACGACGTCCTCTACGGCGACGCCGGCGCCGACACGATCTACGGCAACTCCGGCAACGACACCCTGTGGGGCGGCGCGGGCGCGGACGTCCTGTCGGGCGGGCCGGGCCGGAACGTCGTCCACCAGAACTGACGCACGCCGACGCCGGGGGACCGGCTCAGGGGGTGGTGTAGCCGACCACGACCCGGGCCGGTACGCGGAACGCGTCGTCGTACAGCGTGGACACTTCCTTGCCGTACTGGCCGTCGGGCAGCGCGATCTCGTCGGCGGGGATCGTCGAGCCCCCGGCAGTGATCGCGCCCGGCAGCTTCAGGTCGCTCCCGGCACAGGCTCGCGCGTCGCCGAACGGAGGGAACAGCTCGTCCCGCAGCAGCCAGGTACCCCCGCCGCCCACCACCGCGAGCACGGCCCCCGAACAACGCGCGTACACGACAACCTCATAACTCCTTTCCCAGCTGTCACAGCCATGTCATACGCTGCTCCCAGCAGCCGCGCCCCGCGCGTCACCGCGTCTCTCATCCGCGGTCACGTCCGGGTGTTGCGCGGCGCTCTCAACTCCCGGTCCCCGGACCGGTTTTCCTTGTGGGGGGAACAGCACGTGCGGATGCGCAGCATCTCGACCGCGACAGCGCTCGCGGTCCTTCTCGGTTCGGCGGCGCTCAGCGTCGTAGCGACGGGTACGGCCTCGGCGGCGACCGCCAACGTCACCTCGCCCGGCGGCCTGGTCGCGGACGAGGCCCTCAAGCGGGTCTTCGTCGGTGACACCTCGGCCGGAACGGTCGCGGCCACCGACTACGCGGGCAACGTCCTCGCCTCGGTGGGCGGCATCGGCTCGGTCACCGGCCTGACCGTCTCCGACGACGGGGCCACCGTGTACGCGGCGGTGCAGAACACACACGAGATCGTGGCGATCGACGCGGCGACTCTCGACGTCAAGACCCGTTACGCGATACCCACCGACACCGGCCCGCGCCACATCGCCTTCTCCGGCGGCAAGGTGTGGTTCACCTACGGCGACCAGTGGGACGGCGACCTCGGTTCCGTGGACCCGACGGTGGACCCGGCGAGCGGCACCGACCCGGTGACCATGGCGCAGTTCCCGACCGAGGGCACTTCTGTCGGCATCTGGGGCCAGGCCCTGCTGGACACCGACCCGCTGCGGCCCGGCGTACTGGCCATCGGCGAGACCGGCATCTCCACCGACTCCATGGCCGTGGTCGACGTATCGAGCGGCACGCCCGCGCTCACCGCCTGGTACGACGGCGACTACACCCTGAACAACGGCATCGGCGACATCGACCTCGCCGCGGGCGCCGACCGGGTGCTGGTCAACGGCCATCTCCTGGACGCCTACGCGGACGGCAAGTTCACACAGTCCGGCACCCTCCCGGCGGGCCAGCAGGCCGACGTCTCCCGGGTCGGATTCGTCGCCCAGGTCGACGGCGACAAGATCACGACGTACCGGCCGAACGCGACGAAGCCGATCCGTACGTACACCGTCGGTTCCTACGGCACGGCCGACCTGACCTGGTCCCCCGACTCCTCCCGCATCTTCGCGCTGGTCGGGACGTCCACCGGCAAGTACAGCCTCAAGGTGCTGACCGACCCCGACAAGAACGTCCCGACCCTCACGGTCAACGCCCCGTCCTCCGCCCCCCGCGCCAAGAAGCTCACCGTCACCGGCAAGCTCTCGGCGACGGTCGCGCTGCCCGCCGGCGCGAAGCTCCAGGTCACGCGTACCGACCTGGAGTCCACGAAGGGCAAGGCGCTGCCCACCGTCACGGTGACGGCGAACGGCACCTACTCGTTCACGGACACCCCGCCGGCCGGCGGCACTGTCACGTACAAGGTGAGCTACGCGGGCGACGCCGGGCACGCGGCGGTCAGCGCCTCCGACAAGGTCGCCGTGTCCCGCTCGGCCACGACCCTGAGCCTGAACAACAACGGCAAGCTGTACTCGTACGGCGCCGACGTGAAGTTCACCGCGCACCTCGGCACGACGTACAAGAACCGCACGGTCGCGATCTACTCGGACCCCTTCGGCGGCGACAAGCCGAAGAAGCTGATCAAGACCGGCAAGGTCAACTCCAGCGGCAACATCTCCGTGACCGTGGACATGACCCGCGACACCGCCGTCAGCGCGGTCTTCGCCGGTGACGCCCGCTACGCGCCCAAGACGGTGAAGGCCACGGCGTACGCCAAGGTCAAGGTCTCCACCGCGATCACCAAGCACTACAAGACGGCGAAGATCGGCTCGACGTCGTACTACTGGTTCCACAAGAACTCCGCGCCGGTCGTCACCACGACGATGACCTACTACAAGAACCGCCAGGAGCGGCTCGACCTTCAGGTCTACTACGACGGCCATTGGTACGACTCCGACTCGGAGTACTTCGCCCTGAACACGAACGGCAAGGTCGCGGTGAACCTCGGCGCACCTGGCGAGTCCGGCATCAAGGCCCGTATCCGGGCCGCGTACATCAACGGTTCGTCCGGCGACAACGTCAACTCGACGACGTACACCGGGTGGAAGTACCTGTACTTCTCCAACTAGTACCTGTTTCCCCAGGAGTTGGGGTTCAGCGGGTGCAGGGCAGCCCCGCTTCGAGGACCATGTGTCCTCGGGGCGGGGCTGTTCGCGTGTCCGCCGGCTACACCGCGTCCAATCCCGTCATGAGCTGTCCGTACGCCCCCTCCGCGGCCGCGACCGCGTCGTCGTACGCCTCGTCGGCGGTCCGTCCCGACGTGATCGTCCGCCAGTTCTCCTGCCCCAACTCCTGCTGTACGGCGATCAGATGGGCCGCGGCCAGGCGTCTGACGATCGGTGGCGCGGCGCCGGAGCCGGACGGCAGGGCGTCCGCGAGCGCGTCGATGTCCTGGCTGGTGTACCGCTGTCTCATGCCGATGCGGAGGCTGGGCGTGCGGTAGATGAGGTCCTGGAAGGACAGGATCTCGGGGTGGTCGTTCAGGCCGGTGATCGGGTCCCGGGCGGCGAGTCCGGCCAGGAAGTGGTCGCGCAGGGCCGCCGTCGGGGTCAGACCGGCCGGGCGCTCCCGCACGACCCGGGCCGCCTCGCCGAGGTGGTCGGCGAAGCGGTGCAGGACCAGGTCCTCCTTGGTCGGGAAGTACCGGAACAGCGTGGCCTTGGAGACCTCGGCCGCCGCCGCGACCTCGACGACGGACACCTCGTCGAAACCCTGCGCGCGGAAGAGACGCAGGGCTTCCTGAGCGATGAGGTTCCGCGTGCGTTCCTTCTTGCGCTCGCGCAGACCGGCGGGTTCGTCCATGCGAGCCAGCTTACACGGAGATGAGGCCCGGGATTGAATGAGGCCGAGAATCTTCTGAGACCGGGTTGCATTTTCTCGTCCGCCGATGTTCCATGGACGCACGACGACGAGAGGACCCTCATGACCGACGAAGGTGTGCGGAACGAAGGTGTGCTGATCGTGGGCGCCGGACCGACCGGCCTCACGCTCGCCATCGAGCTGGCCCGGCGCGGCGCGGGAGTGCGGATCGTGGACGCGGCCCCGGTCCCGCACCGGGAGTCCCGGGGCAAGGGCCTTCAGCCGCGCACCCTGGAGGTCCTGGAGGACGTCGGCATCGCCGAGCGCGCCCTCGCCGCCGGGACGACACGACTGCCGTTCCGCAAGTACTTCGACGGCGCGCATGTGAACGACACCGACCCCTTCGCGGACGCCCGCCCCACCCCCGACGCGCCGTACGAGCGAGGGGTCCTCATAGGGCAGTGGCAGGTGGAGAAACTCCTGCGCGAGCGGCTCGCGGAGTTCGGCGTCGGCGTCGAAGGCGGCACGGAGGTCACCGGGTTCGAGCAGGACGAGGACGGTGTCACGGCCGTCCTCGCCGACGGCGAACGGATCAGGGCGGGCTATCTCGTCGGCTGCGACGGCGGGCGCAGCCGGGTGCGCAAGGCGATGGGGGTGCGCTTCGACGGTACGACGGAGGAGACGCAGTCGATGGTCGTCGGTGACGTCGAGGCCGAGGGGATCAGCCGGGACGTCTGGCATCAGTGGTTCGCGTCGGACGGGCGCGGAGTGATGCTCTGCCCGATGCCCGGCACGAACTCCTTCCAGTTCCAGGCCGGCCCCGAACTCGACGCGAGCGGCGACCCGTTGCCACCGTCACTGGAGGGCTTCCAGCGGATCTTCGACCGGTACGCACAGGTGCCCGGCATCACGCTGACCGACCCGACCTGGCTCTCCCTCTGGCGGGTCAACGTCCGCATGGTCGACCGGATGCGCGTCGGCAGGGTCCTCCTGGCCGGGGACGCCGCCCACATCCACCCGATCGCCGGCGGCCTCGGCATGAACACCGGCATCCAGGACGCCTACAACCTGGGCTGGAAACTCGCCCTCGCGACAGCCGGGCAGGCAGGTCCTGGCCTTCTGGACACCTACGAGGAGGAGCGCCTCCCGGTGGCCGCCTGGACCCTGGGCATCAGCACCGACCTGTACGCCCGGGTACGCGAAGCCGTCAAGGAACCCGGCACCGGCGTCGAGGCCGCCGCCCCGCCCCCGATGGGCACGGGCTATCGCTGGAGCTCCCTCGCCGCCCCCGCCACCACCGGCGACCCCGCCGTCCTGCG
>NZ_JBXVPZ010000503.1:0-6627 GCF_057961495.1 Streptomyces sp. P5F9
GTCCCTCCCCGTTATCAGTCCTCCGAACTGTAGGTGGCGTGGGGGAAAGCTGTGAGGGGTGTTGCCTTTTGTTGTCCTAACAGAGATCGGCTGACTGGATCACGCCCCGTGGCGGGACACGTATGTGAACGTCCTGCGAAGGCTGGAAGACACCGGGCAACCGTGGGTGGGGGTGGGGGGTCGGCCGTGGTGCCGGATCCCCAACTGGCTCATGGAGGTAGTGCGTTGTTCTCTCGACTTGGCGGGCACCGGGTGCTGCGGGTCGCGGTGGTGCTGATTCTGCTGCTGGCGCTGGGAGTCGCCGTACGGATCGCTCTGCACCGGGGGCCCGAGCCGCCGTACAAGGGGCCGCGGCCGTCGCCCAGCGGGGCGTCCACATGGCCGCCCGGGGCCAGGCCAACCACGTGACGGTCACCGAGACGCCGGACGACGACGGGCGGATCTGGTCCAGCAGGACTGACGGCCGGGCTAGACCCAGGTGTCCAGCCACATCCGCGACCGCCACTGGTCGATGGGGATCGCCGTCCCCGTGTACAGCGGCCAGAAGTAGATGAAGTTCCACGTGACCAGCAGGACCAGGACGCCCGCTCCCACCGCGCCCGCCACCCGGCGCGTGTCGCTGGACCCCGGCGGGCCGATGACCGCGCCGATCAGCATCGCGACCGCGAGGCACAGGAACGGGAGGAAGACGATGGAGTAGAAGAAGAAGATCGTGCGGTCCTGGTACATGAACCAGGGGAGGTAGCCGGCCGCCACGCCGCAGGCGACCGCGCCCGCGCGCCAGTCGCGGCGGAACGCCCAGCGCCACAGGACGTACAGAAGCGCGAAGCAGGCCGCCCACCAGAGGAGCGGGGTGCCGATGGCCAGGACCTCGCGGGCGCACTTCTCGCCCGCGCTCGCCGGGCAGCCGTCCGAGCCCGGGGACGGGGACTCGTAGAAGTACGAGACCGGGCGGCCGTCGACCAGCCAGCTCCAGGGGTTGGACATGTACGTGTGCGGGGAGTGCAGGCCGACGTTGAACTCGTAGACCTCGTGCTCGTAGTGCCACAGGCTGCGCGCCCAGTCCGGCATGAACTGGCTCCAGAAGCCGCCCTTGCCGTCGGTCGCGGCCCAGTTGCGGAAGTAGCCGCCGGAGCCGTTGGCCGGGGAGAGGATCCAGCCGAGCCAGGACAGGACGTAGACCGAGATCGCGACCGGGGCGGTGGCCACGAAGGTGAGGCCCAGGTCGTACTTCAGGACGGCGGCGTACGGCTTGCTCGCGCCCGCGACCTTGCGGGAGCCGACGTCCCAGAGGAGGGCCATCAGCACGAAGGCGACGGCGTAGAAGAGGCCGTTCCACTTGGTGGCCATCGCGAGGCCGAGGATCAGGCCGGCCGCCCAGCGCCAGGGGCGCCAGCCGAGGAACAGGGTGTCCGCGATGTGCGCGTCGGGGCGGACGCGGCCGTCGGCGTCGACCGGTAGCGCTGCCGCGAGTTTCGCCCGGGCCCTGTCCCGGTCCAGGAGCAGGCAGCCGAACGCGGCCACCACGAAGAACATCAGCACGCCGTCGAGGAGCGAGGTGCGGGCCATCACGAAGGCCAGGCCGTCGAGCGACATCATGACGCCCGCGACGCAGCCGAGGAACGTGGAGCGGAACAGACGGCGGCCGATGCGGCACAGCATCAGGATCGCGAGCGTGCCGAGCAGCGCCGTCATGAAGCGCCAGCCGAAGGGGTTGAAGCCGAAGATCAGCTCGCCGAGGCCGATGACGTACTTGCCGACCGGCGGGTGCACGACGTAGGCCGCGTCCGTCGGGATGGGGACGTGACCGTTGTTCTGCAGGATGAGGTCGTTGGCGTTCTTGTCCCAGTTGACCTCGAAGCCGCGGTGGACCAGCGCCCACGCGTCCTTCGCGTAGTACGTCTCGTCGAATATCACCGCCTTCGGGCTGCCCAGGTGGTAGAAGCGCATCACGCCCGCCATGAGCGTGACCAGCAGCGGGCCGCCCCAGCCCGACCAGCGGTTGACGCGGTCGACGAGCGCGGGCGAGAAGCCGAGCGCCGCCCACAGCCGCGGGCTGGGCTCCGCGTACGGCGGCACCAGCCGGTCGCGTACGTCGCTTCTGGGCCCCGCCGTGTAGCCGAATCGGCGCAGCCGCTGCTGCCACGACGGCCGCTGGTCTTGCGGGGCCTGCCCTTGCCGGGTGTCCGTGGAGGACGCGGTACTGGTCACCGCGCCATCGTAGGGAACAGGTCTGTGTGAGTCCCGCCTCTCTCCCCTGAGAGGATGGAAACGTGACAGTTGCTCCCGGAACTCTGGTCCTTGCCGGCACCCCTATCGGCGACATCGCGGACGCCCCGCCGCGGCTCGCCGAGGAGTTGGCGGGTGCCGATGTGGTCGCCGCCGAGGACACGCGACGGCTCCGGCGGCTCACGCAGGCGCTGGGGGTGCAGCCCAAGGGCCGGGTCGTGTCGTACTTCGAGGGCAACGAGGCGGCGCGGACACCGGAGCTGGTGGAGGCGTTGCTCGGAGGTTCCCGTGTGCTGCTCGTGACCGACGCGGGGATGCCGTCCGTGTCCGACCCGGGGTACCGGCTGGTCGCCGCGGCCGTGGAGAAGGACATCAAGGTCACCGCCGTACCGGGACCGTCCGCGGTGCTCACCGCGCTCGCGCTGTCCGGGCTGCCGGTGGACCGGTTCTGCTTCGAGGGGTTCCTGCCGCGCAAGGCCGGCGAGCGGCTGTCGCGGCTGCGGGAGGTCGCCGGTGAGCGGCGGACCCTCGTCTACTTCGAGGCGCCGCACCGGCTCGACGACACCCTCGCCGCGATGGCCGAGGTGTTCGGCGCAGAGCGGCGGGCCGCCGTCTGCCGCGAGCTGACGAAGACGTACGAGGAGATCAAGCGCGGCCCGGTCGGCGAGCTGGCCGAGTGGGCGGCCGAGGGTGTCAGAGGGGAGATCACCGTCGTCGTCGAGGGCGCCCCCGAGAAGGTCGAAGAACTCGGCGCCGACGAGCTGGTACGGCGGGTGCGGGTGCGCGAGGAGGCGGGGGAGCGGCGTAAAGAGGCGATCGCCGCCGTGGCCGTCGAGGCGGGCGTTCCCAAGCGCGAGGTGTTCGATGCGGTGGTGGCGGCGAAGAGCGCGCAAAAACCCGTTTGAGGGCACGCGGGACTCCGGCGGGCGTACGGGAGATTCCCGCGCGGCGCAGGCGGGATTCCTGCGCGGCGGCACACGCGAACTTCTGGCGGGCCTTGCGCGGGAGCCGCTGTCCCGCCGGGCTTCGTGCAGGAAACCCCTGCCTCGCCGCGCCGCACGCGAGAACCCCCGCAGGGCCGCGCGGAAAACCCCATCTGACCTGCGGCGAAAGTTCCTCTGAGCGAGGCGCGTCTCCCCTGAGCGCGCGCCCCATGGCGGGGCAAAGCGGGGTCACGAAATGCAAAGCCCGGACCGCCTTGGCGGGGTGATTCGACAAGGAAAGTCCAAATCGCCTCCAACAGTCGACAGGACTGATGCGTTCGCCCTGCTGGAGGCGTCCACTGGATGAAGGGACGCACCCGTCCCTCGCCTCCAACGGGATTCCGGGGGGAATCCCCTCGCCGGGGGCGCTTGTCCAGCAGCAAGCAAGCAGGAGCTGGCATGAGTGAGATCGCAGGGCAGACCGGCCTCCGTGGCGCTGCCACGGCCGTGGTCAACGAGTCGTACTCCTTCGCCTGCATGCGGTGCGGGCACGGCTGGGAGCAGTCGTACGAGATAGAGCACCACGTCGACACCGACGGCCACCAGTTCGTGATGTACGTGGCGGAGGGTCAGGTCGTGCCGTCACCGCTCAGCCGGCCCGCGTGCCTCAACTGCGACGGGCATGTCGTGCGCATCATGCGCGCGGGCCAGGTGTCGTCGGTACGGGAGGCCGCGCAGCGGCAGTACCAGGCGCCGCGGCCCCGGGCAGCGGTCACGGCTGAGGCGGCGGAGGACGGCACGGGCGACGACGCCGCCGTGACCCCGCTGCCGGAGCACGGGGACCACCACTGGCACCTGTCCGACCTCCTGCACCCGTTCCACCGCAAGGCGAGCTGACCGGCTCCGACGACCGGGCGGGCATGCCCCTTTCGTAGGATCGGGGCATGCCTTCCTCCAGCGCCAGCGGTAGCGAGAAGAACGCGGCACCGCCGCTGCCCGAGCCCCTCCGGGTGGCCGTCGCCGACTCCCACACCCACCTCGACATGCAGTCCGGCACGGTGGACGAGGCTCTCGCCAAGGCCGCGTCGGTCGGCGTGACGACGCTCGTGCAGGTCGGCTGCGACCTGAAGGGTTCCCGCTGGGCCGCCGAGACGGCCGCCCGGTACGAGGCCGTCCACGCGACGGTCGCCCTGCACCCGAACGAAGCCCCGCACATAGTCCACGGAGACCCTGGGGGAGCCTGGTCCCGGCAGGGCGCGCGGGTGGCGGGCGGCGACAAGGCCCTGGACGAGGCCCTCGCCGAGATCGACCGCCTCGCCGGACTGCCCCAGGTCAAGGGCGTCGGCGAGACCGGGCTCGACTACTTCCGCACCGGCCCCGAGGGCAAGGCGGCCCAGGAGAAGTCCTTCCGCGCCCACATCGAGATCGCCAAGCGGCACGGCAAGGCCCTCGTCATCCACGACCGCGACGCCCACGCCGACGTGCTCCGCGTCCTCAAGGAGGAAGGCGCCCCCGAGCGCACGGTCTTCCACTGCTACTCCGGTGACGCCGAAATGGCCGAACTCTGCGCCCGCGCCGGGTACTTCATGTCCTTCGCCGGCACCGTCACCTTCAAGAACGCCCAGAACCTGCGGGACGCGCTCACCGTGGCCCCCCTCGAACTGGTCCTCGTGGAAACCGACGCCCCCTTCCTCACCCCGGCCCCCTACCGCGGACGGCCCAACGCGCCCTATCTCATTCCGGTCACGGTCCGCGCGATGGCCGCCGTACGGGGCATCGAGGAGGACGCGCTGGCGACGGCACTGGCGGCCAACACGGCCCGGGCGTTCGCCTATTGAGCCCTCGGGACCCCATTGAAAGAATCCTCGGGACGTCATCGAACACAACTCTGGGTAGCCGCGTCGCTTTGGAGAGTGACGGTCACTCCGCTAGGTTCTGTGGGCCCGATCCGGACCCCCGTGGCCTTCTGGAGCGTGTCGGCGTGAGCAACTACGAGACCTACGAGACGTACGACCGCGGTGTGCGCGCCGACGCGTACACCGACGGGCCCACGGCGGTGTACGAGGACACGTACCGCCCCGCCTACGAGGCGTACGAACCCGTGTTCCCCCGCCAGGCGGGCACAGTCCCGCCGGAGAGCGAGCCGGCGGCACGGCACGGGCGGCGGCGAAGAGCCGAGCGTCCGGACTCCGGTTCCGCGATGCGCCGGCTGGTGCCGCAGGCGCTGGTGGTCGCGTTCCTCGCGGGCGGCACCACCGCGTTCGTCGCCAAGGACAAGGCGATCGAGCTGAGCGTCGACGGCAAGCCGCGCACCCTGCACACCTTCGCCGACGACGTCACCGAACTCCTCGCCCAGCAGGGTGTCGACGTAGGCGCCCACGACGTGGTGGCCCCCGGCCGCGACGCGACCCTCGCCAGCGGCGACGAGGTCGCGGTGCGCTACGGCCGCCCCGTGCGGCTCACCATCGACGGCTACCGGCGCGAGGTGTGGACCACGGCGCGCACGGTCGACGGAGCCCTCGAACAGCTCGGCGTACGGGCCGAGGGCGCGTACGTCTCCACCTCGCGCTCCCAGCCCATCGGCCGCGCCGGACTCGCCCTCGACGTCCGCACCGAACGCACCGTCACGATCATGGCCGACGGTCGCGCCCGCACGATCCGCACGAACGCGGCGACGGTCGGCGAGGCGGTCCAGGAGGCCGGCATCAGCCTCCACGGCGAGGACACCACCTCGGTCCCGCCCACCAGCTTCCCGCGCGACGGCCAGACGATCACGGTCCTGCGGGTGACGGGCACGCGCGAGGTCCGCGAGGAGGCGATCCCCTTCAAGGTCGAACGCACCGACGACCCCACCCTCTTCAAGGGCACGGAGGTGGTCGAACGCGCCGGCCGGCCGGGCCTCCGCCGGGTCACCTACACCCTCCGCACGGTCAACGGCGTCAAGGAGAAGCCCCGGCGGGTGGACGACCAGCTGGTCCGCGAACCCCGCTCCCAGCTGGTGAAGGTAGGCACGAAGCCCATGCCCACCTCGGTCCAGGGCGCCGACCAGCTCAACTGGCACGGCCTCGCGACCTGCGAGTCCGGCGGCCGCCCCGGCGCGGTGGACCCTTCGGGGACGTACGGCGGCCTCTACCAGTTCGACACCCACACCTGGCACAGCCTCGGCGGCAGCGGACGCCCCCAGGACGCGAGCGCGGAAGAACAGACGTTCCGCGCGAAGAGGCTGTACGTACGCCGGGGTTCGAGCCCGTGGCCGCACTGCGGGACAAGGCTGCACGGCTGAGGTCTGAGGGGTTTGGGGGCTTGGGGGCGCCAGCCCCCAGCCCCCAGGGGCGCGGGGCTGTTTCGATGTGCGGCTCCGCCGCGCGGGCGCGACCAGCCACGACGGCGCGGCAGACGAAAACGGCCCCGTAACCTAGGTGACGTGAGCAGCAACCCCACCCCCGACGCCCTCCTAGGCCTGTCTCTTATACAC
>NZ_JBXVPZ010000504.1:0-6581 GCF_057961495.1 Streptomyces sp. P5F9
CCGTACGTCTCGAACACGGCGACGCGCACGCCCCGCCCGATGTGCCGCCTGTCGTACTGGAGGTACAGCAGGCCGCCCTCGTGGCCGTTCTGGGGGTAGATCCCGTCCTCGGTGAGGGTCGTGCGCGTCGCCGTGTTCGAGACGTACGGCTCCAGGACCGACGTCGCGATGACCGACTTCTCGTCGAAGAAGAGCTGGCCGGTGTGGCAGGTGTGGCCGCCTTCGTAGCCCGCGTCGGTCCATGTGCCGTCGACGTGGACCTTGACGTGGATGTGGACGCAACGGCCCTGGTACCAGCCGGGGAAGACCGTCTTGAAGGTGACGTGGCCGTGGCGGTCCGTGTGCCAGGTGCCGCGCAGGAAGCGGTCGTCGTCGGTCGGTTCCTGATGTCCTCCGCCGCCACCGGGCGGGCCGCCCGTCGGGGTGCCGGTCGGGGTGCCGGAGGGCGGTGCGCCCGTGGGGGCCGGGCCGCCGCCCCCGCCGGTCGACTCGTAGCCCGAGTAGACGCCCGTCGCGTTGCAGTGCCAGATGTCCACGGCCGCGTTGCGCAGCGGTCTGCACGTGTCCGCGTCGATCACCTTGAGGTCGAGGGTGAGCGGGATGCCCTCCTGGTCCTCGGTGACATCGCGGCGGATCTTGTCCGCGTCGATGTAGTACGGGCCCT
This sequence comes from Streptomyces sp. P5F9, assembly GCF_057961495.1. Lineage (NCBI taxonomy): Bacteria > Bacillati > Actinomycetota > Actinomycetes > Kitasatosporales > Streptomycetaceae > Streptomyces > Streptomyces sp. P5F9. The sequence continues at coordinate 665 of NZ_JBXVPZ010000504.1, forward strand.
CGGTCAGCTCCGAGGTGAGCGTGTAGCAGGTGTCCTGGGCCGTATCCTCCGGAGCCGCGTTCTGCTGGGCCGCCGAGGCGTTCGCCGCGAGGGTGCCGCCCACGCCCACCGCCGTCACCGCCGCACCGCCGGCCACCAGGACCGTACGACGCGCCAACTGGCCCTTGTCCTCTGGGACTTCGGAGTCCGTGGGGGGTTGAGAATCCATGGGGGGTACTCGGGAATCCGTCATGCCGGGGACGCTAGAGGCGCCCTACGTGGCATGAACATGAGAATGCGCTGTGAATCCTGTGCGCAAGCGAAAGGGCTCGAAACCGATGCCGGTTCCGAGCCCCAACGCCTCAACTCCCGTCGGCCGCGTGCTACTTCGGCTGCGGCTTCCGCACCGACAGGTGCAGCTCGCGCAGCCGCGTCTCGTCCAGCTCCGTCGGCGCGCCCATCATCAGGTCCTGCGCGTTGCCGTTGAGCGGGAACGCGATCGTCTCGCGGATGTTCGGCTCCTCCGCGAGCAGCATGACGATGCGGTCGACACCGGGGGCGATCCCGCCGTGCGGCGGGGCGCCGAAGCGGAACGCACGCAGCATGCCCGCGAACTGCTCCTCGACGGTGTCACGGTCGTAGCCCGCGATCTCGAAGGCCTTGAGCATGATGTCGGGCTCGTGGTTCCGGATCGCGCCGGAGGACAGCTCCACGCCGTTGCAGACGATGTCGTACTGCCAGCCCAGGATGTCCAGCGGGTCCTGGGTCTCCAGGGCCTCCAGACCGCCCTGCGGCATCGAGAACGGGTTGTGCGAGAAGTCGATCTTCCCGGTCTCCTCGTCCTTCTCGTACATCGGGAAGTCGACGATCCAGCAGAAGCGGAAGACGCCTTCCTCGAAGTGCCCGGCACGCTTGGCGGCCTCGACGCGCACCGCGCCCATGATCTTCGAGACCTCTTCGAACTCGCCCGCGCCGAAGAAGACGGCGTGACCGGCGGCCAGCGACAGGCGCTTGGTCAGCTCGGCGACGTTCTCCTCGGTCAGGAACTTCGCGATCGGGCCCGTCAGCGAGCCGTCCTCGGTGACGCGGACCCAGGCCAGGCCCTTCGCGCCGAGGGTGACCGCGAAGTCGCCGAGCTGGTCGAAGAACTTGCGGGGCTGCGCCGCGACGTCCGGCACCGGCAGCGCGCGGACGTGCTTGCCGGCGAAGGCCTTGAACTCCGAGCCCTCGAACACGTCGGTGATGTCGGTGAGTTCGAGCTTGGCGCGCAGGTCCGGCTTGTCGGATCCGTACTTCAGCATCGACTCGCGGAACGGGATGCGCGGGAACGGGGAGGTGACCTCCTGGCCGCCGCCGAACTCCGTGAACAGCTCCGTCATCAGCTTCTCGATCGGCTGGAAGACGTCTTCCTGCTCCACGAAGCTCATCTCGACGTCGAGCTGGTAGAACTCGCCCGGCGAGCGGTCCGCGCGGGCGTCCTCGTCGCGGAAGCAGGGCGCGATCTGGAAGTAGCGGTCGAAGCCGGAGATCATCAGCAGCTGCTTGAACTGCTGCGGCGCCTGCGGAAGGGCGTAGAACTTGCCCGGGTTCAGGCGCGAGGGGACCACGAAGTCACGCGCGCCCTCGGGGGAGGTCGCGGACAGGATCGGGGTGGCCATCTCGTTGAAGCCGAGGGCGACCATCTTCGAGCGGATCGAGGCGATCACGGAGGACCGCAGCATGATGTTGCGGTGCATGCGCTCGCGGCGCAGGTCCAGGAAGCGGTACTCCAGGCGCCGCTCCTCGTTGACCCCGTCCTCGGTGTTGATCGTGAAGGGGAGCGGGGCGGCGGCGCCGAGCAGCTCGACCTCGCCGACCTCGACCTCGATCTCACCGGTCGGCAGATCCGGGTTCACGTTGTCCGTGCCGCGGGAGACGACCTTGCCGTCGACGCGGACCGTCGACTCCTTGGTCACCTTGTCGAGGGCCTCGTACGCGGGCGTGCCGGGGCGGGCGACGAGCTGCGTGATGCCGTAGTGATCGCGCAGATCGATGAAGAGGATGCCGCCCAGGTCTCGGCGATTGTGCAGCCAGCCGCTCAGCCGGACGTCGGTGCCGACGTCAGAGGCGCGGAGCTCGCCGCAGGTGTGGGACCTGTACCGATGCATCGTCGTTCATCCAGCCTTCGCGGATCGGGGAGTGTTTCACGTGAAACGTCCGGGGCCGGAGCCCGGACGTCCCAAGGGTACCGGCCACCCATTGATCGCCTCCCCACCATTAACGCCAGGCTCCCTCGGTGGCAGGTTTCGATCTCCTCTTCTTAGAGTGGGTCAATGCGCACTGGTGAGCCCCTGCCCGCCGTGGGGGAGGTACTCGCCGCCCTCGCGACCGGCCTGTGGCACTGGGACACCGCCTCGGAGCTGGTCACGGTGGACGCCGAGGCCGCACGGCTGCTCGGGCTGCCCCCCGAGCAGACCACCCTCACGGAGGCCCAGACCCGGGCCCGACTCCACCCCGTGGACTGGAACGAGATCACGGGGGTCGTCGGGCTGGCCGTCGCCGAGGGCACCCTCGCCGAGGTCCGCATCCGGATCATGGACGAGCGGGGCCGGGTCATCCGCGTCGTCCGCAGCCGCTCCAAGCCGTCCTACAACCCCGAGAAGCGGTCGTACGAGCTGATCGGCACCCTCCAGGAGGTCACCGAGCCCACGCCGGGCACACCGGCCGGGCGGACGGCGGTCACCGGTGACTGGCGGCGCTCCCGCGAGGCCTTCCTGCTGGACGCGGGCCGGGCGCTCGCGGAGGCGCGGTCCACGGCGGAGGTGCTGCGGGTCGCGGCGGGCCTGTCGATGCCGGGCTTCTCACCGGACGGCCTCGCGGTGTTCGGCGTATCGGGCGACCGCCTGACGATCGTCGGCCATCACGGGCATCAGCCGGGCGACGAGGACCCGTTCTCGCACATGTCGACGATGACGGACTACCCGGCCGCCGAGGTCGTACGGACGGGCCGTGCCGTCTATCTGTCCACGCCCGAGCAGTACAAGGAGCGCTACCCGGTCACCTGGCCGCTCGCCCAGCACTTCCACCGGCAGTCCTGGGCGTTCCTGCCGCTGACCGTCGCCGGGCGGACGATGGGCGCCTGGATGGCCGCCTTCACCTACCCGGTCGCCTTCACGCCCGACGAGCGGTCCGTCCTCACCACGGTCGCCCGCATGCTCGCGCAGGCGCTGTCCCGCGCCGGTGTCGCCGAGTCCGAGCGCGAGCTGACCGACGGGCTCCAGCGCTCGATGCTGCCCACGCTGGGCCCGGAGATCCCGGGCATGAGCGTCGCCGCCCGCTACATCCCGACCGGCGGCGGCCTCCAGGTCGGCGGCGACTGGTACGACATGATCCCGCTCCCTGGGGGCACCCCCTCCGGGGGAGGACGCATCGCGCTGGTCATCGGGGACGTACAGGGCCACGACGTGCGCGCCGCCGGGCTGATGGGCCAACTCCGCATCGCGCTGCGCGCCTACGCCTCCGAGGGACACCGGCCCGACGCGGTGCTGTCCCGCGCCTCCCGCTTCCTGCACGGCATCACCAACGGCGACGCGGAGAAGACCGACCCGCGCTTCGCGACCTGTCTGTACGTCGAGGCCGACCCGGCGACCGGGGTCCTGGAGATCGCCCGGGCCGGCCATCCCGACCCGGCGATACGCATGGCGGACGGCACGGTGCTGATGCGGCCCACGGCGGGCGGGCTGCCGCTCGGCGTCGACCCGGACGCCGACTACCCGACGACCACGCTCGCCCTGGAGCCCGGCGAGACCATGCTGATGTGCACCGACGGGCTGATCGAGACCGGCGGCCACGACCTGGAGACGGGCTGGCAGCGCATCCGGACGATCCTGGAGGAGCACAAGGGCGACCTGGAGGAACTCGCCGACGCCCTCGTCCAGGCGGTCCACGGACCTTCCTCGCACCACACCACCGGCCCGCTCGCGGACCGCCGCGAAGACGACATCGCCGTACTCCTGCTGTCCCGCGAGGGCGAGGCCTGCGGCTGCGGCGACACGACGACCGTCCCTCCGAAGATCCGCCGTACGGTGTTCACGGTCGCGCAGGCCGAGCCCGAGCGGATCGCGGTGGCCCGGCAGCAGCTGCGCGAACTCCTCCACGACTGGACCGGCGCCGACCAGGTCGACTCCGCGGTCCTGCTCGTCTCGGAGATGCTCACCAACGTCCTCGTCCACACCGACGCCGACGCCCTGCTGACCGCCGAGGTGACCGGCGAGCCCGGTGAGCGGCGGATGCGGGTCGAGGTCACGGACGCAGGCGACGACCTCCCGCACAAGCGGCACCCCGGCGAACTGGCGTCCTCCGGGCGGGGGTTGCTCCTCATCGAACTCCTCGCCGAGACCTGGGGCGTGGACCCGAGGGGCGAGGGCAAGAGCATCTGGTTCGAGCTCTACGAGTCCGACGGCGTCGGGGACACCGCGGGCGACGGCGCGGGCGATGTCTCGGAGTTCGGGTCCTGGGACGCGTAACGCTCCCGCAGTTCGTGGACGACACCGAAGGCGGCCGCGGTCAGCGGCACCGCGAGGAGCATGCCGAGGATTCCGGCGACGGACGCTCCCGCGGTGATCGCGATCATCACCACCGCCGGGTGCATCTGCACGGTCCGGCTCTGGATCATCGGCTGGAGCACATGCCCCTCAAGGACCTGCACGGCGAGGACGACCCCGAGGGCCCACAGCGCGATCACGAAACCCCGGTCGGCGAGCGCGACCAGCACGGCGACGGCACCGGAGAGGAACGCGCCGAGGTAGGGGATGTAGGCGCCGACGAAGACGAGCGCGGCCAGGCCGAACGCTCCCGGCACGTCCAGGACGAGCAGCCCGATGCCGATACAGAGGGCGTCGATGAGCGCGATGACGGTGGTCCCGCGCATGAAGCCCTCGACGCCCTCGAAGGCACGGCGGGCCATGGCCTCGACGAGATCGGCGTTGTCGTGGGGCGCGAGCGAGCGCAGCAGCCCGGCGGCCCGGTCCGAGTCACGGAGGAAGAAGAAGACGAGCAGCAGTGCCAGTACGGCCATGGCGATGGTCTCGCCGACGACGCTGACCCCGCTGATGACGTTCGAGGCGGCCGTCCCGCCGAACTTGGTGAGCAGTTCCTTCGCGTTGGAGGCCAGGTCGTCCACCGAGGTGCCGGCGGCCCCGAAGTGGTCGGCGAGGGAATTGCCCGCGTCCTTGAGCGAGGACACGATCTGGTCCCCGGTGTCGATCAGCGCGGCCACGACGATGTACACGGCCCCGCCGACCACGGCGACGACCGCGACACAGGTGATCATGGCGGCGACCGACCGGTTCACGTGCGCCTTCACCAGCCGCCGGTACAACGGCCCGAGCAGCGCGGTCCCGAGCAGGGCGAGCAGCACGGGCGTCACGGCGGTCCGCAACTCGGAGCAGAGCCGGATCCCGACGTAGCCGACCCCTGAGACGAGCAGGATGGCGGCGCACCAGGCGGCGAGGCGCCGTACGGGAACCGGGAGGAGCTGCACGGTCCCACCCGACCACGCATCGGGCGGGCCGTCCTGTGGGGACGGCCCGCCCGAGTGACGGAAGGTCAGTACGTCAGCAGGTGGGGCCCACCGCGTCGATCCGCGTGCCGAAGTTGGTGTCGTAGGCCTTGGCGTAGTCGCCGGAGACGACCGGCCGCTTCTCCTGCGGGCTCCAGTCGATGAAGCACGCGTTGGCGTTGGCCTTGAAGGAGTACACGTGGTCGTGCAGGTTGGACGGCATGTCCCGGTACCCGGAGGCGGGGCTCCACCGCCAGGGGGTGCCCGAGTAGTTCCTGTCGTGCCAGAAGCAGATCTCCCCCGCCCCGCAGTTCTCGTCCGCGCGGTGCTGCGCGGCGCTCGCCGCCTGTCCGGTGGAGGTGGCGGGGGAGATCTGCTTCTGGCACGACAGGAACTACT
>NZ_JBXVPZ010000505.1:0-769 GCF_057961495.1 Streptomyces sp. P5F9
CGATAGTGCACGTCGACGCGCCGCCCGTCGATCGTCAGCCAGGCACCCCCGTTGAAGACCCCGCCACCCCACCCGCCGACCTCGGAGACCTCGCCGTCCCAGCCGAGTTCGCGGAGGTCGGAGGGTTCGAAGGACCCGCGGTAGTAGACCGCCAAGTCCCAGTCGCTGTCGGGGCGGTGGGTGCCTTGGGCACGGGAGCCGCCGAGGGCTACGGCTCGCACGGCCGGTAACTCGGCGAGAAGGTCCGCGACTCCGCCGAGAAACGTCTCGTCGTCCATGGTCACTGGACGGACCCCGTGGCCTGCACGTCCGACTCGGAAGCCATCTGCCGCCAGCCATGGGTCACCATGTGCGTCACGAACGCGGTACCACCCGCAGACGCCGGTCCGGACAGTTTCGGACCCACCAAGTCCAGCCCCTTTCCGCGCAGTTCAACTTCACAGGTCACCCTGTACCACTGGTGATCCTTTCTCGCGTCCCACTCAGCCTCCCCTGCCCGAACAACGAGCTCAGGTCAGAGTCGAAAGCGGCCCTGATCTCCTGGCCAAGCCGCTTCCATCCGAAGAAATCACATGCCTGCTTGAACAGTTCCTCGTCGGACATTCCGGGGCATTCGGCAGTCAGCTCCACAAGTGCCAACTGCCGCTCCACAGGGGGAATGTGGGCCACCTTGCGCGCACACCCGGGAGCAGGCCGACGCGCTTGCCCAAGGCTCCGCCCTGCGACCCGAACGAATTCGCCGTCCCGTCCCCCCCCCCCCCCCCCCCCC
>NZ_JBXVPZ010000505.1:779-6565 GCF_057961495.1 Streptomyces sp. P5F9
CTCCCGCACCAGCTCGCTCAGCACCTGGTGAATGTTGTCCCTGATCCGGCTGCCGGCTTTCGCCACTCTCCAGGCCTCACGCGTCCGTTGCACCAGCAGGTCCTCGTGAAGCGGCCCCTCCGCCTCGATGATCTGCATGAGAGTGCGCCGAATCCCGCGGCGCGCTTCAGGAGTGTGCAGCTCTGCAGCCGAGGACACGTGCACCTCGGCAGTCTTGTAGACAGTGCTCCACGGCCTCTCGGAGCGAGTGGCTACCGGCACGCGCTCGGGTTCGGCCACACTGCGAACATCGAGCGCGCCCCGGACCTCGGCAGTATGCGCAGGACCCGAGCCGGAGGGATCGTCGGACCCCGTGGCGGCCCCCTGTCGGAAGTCGCCGGGCGGTTCCTGCGCGACTGACTGTTCCACGGCCTCGCGCAACCGCCGCTCGGCAGCCGCCCTGTCCCGGTACCAGTCGGTGCCCCAGATCCGGTGGAGCTTCCAGCCAAGCCCTTCGAGCACCTGCTGGCGAAGCCTGTCCCGGTCCCGAGCAACACGTGACGAGTGGTACATCGCCCCGTCGCACTCAATGCCCAAGGCGTACGAACCCGGGGCAGCGGGGTGTCGTAGCCCCAGGTCGACGCGGTATCCGGCGACCCCGACCTGCGGCTGCACGTCATGGCCCCACCCCCGGAGCACGTTCAGAACGGATTCCTCGAAGGGGCTCTCGGTGTCGGCGGTGGTGTCCTGAACGATGTCGCGCGCCAGCACGGCCGGGCCGTTCTCCGCGTATTCCAGGTAGCGCTTGAGGTGCTGGACACTCTCGTTCTGGCTCTCGCCGAGCCTGCCGCCTTGGAAGGAGGAGACGACCTCCATGCGGTAACGGGCCCTGGTCACCGCCACGTTGAGCCGTCGCCACCCCCCGTCCCGGTTGATGGGGCCGAAGTTCAGGCCGAGCCTGTCGTGTTCGTCCGGACCGTAGCCGACCGACATGATCATGACGTCACGCTCGTCGCCCTGTACCGACTCCAGATTCTTGACGAAGAAACCGTCGAGCCGGTCCTCGGTGAACCAGCGGTCCAGATCGGGCCGGGCGGCTCTCGCGTGTTGGACAGCCAGGTCGATCGCCGAGGCCTGAGCCTGAGAAAGCGCCACAACGCCGAGGCTGCTGCCGGCGCGCGTGTCGAAGTGGTGGATGACACGACCGGCCACGAGTTCTGCCTCGACGACATTGTCCCTGCGGCCGGCCCTGTCATATCTTCCGTCGGCCTTGAAGAAGGCGACCCCTACATCGTTTCCGTTGTCGCGTGCGCCGGGGAAGGTAACCATGGAGTTCTTGTAGAACGAACGGTTGCTGAAGGTGATCAGGTCCTCGTGACGGCTGCGATAGTGCCATCGCAGCGGCAGTACGCGCATCGCCCCGGCCTTGCACGCGTCGAGCAGTGACTCGAAGGTATCGGGCACGTCCTCGTCGTACTCGTCCGGTTCATCCCCTACGGACGCGTCGAAGAACGACGTGGGAGGCAGCTGTTTCTCGTCACCGGCGACGACGAGAGCACGGCCCCGGTAGATGGAGTTCACGGCGTCGCTCGGCCGGACCTGGGATGCCTCGTCGAAGATGACCACATCGAACCGGTAGTCGGCAGGCAGGAATTGGCTGACCGTCAGTGGACTCATCATGAAACAGGGCTTGACCAGCCGGACGACTTCCCGGGTACGTCCGAGCAGGTCGCGCACCGGCATGTGCCGGGTCTTCAGTTCCGCCTGCCGTGTGATCACCGCGGCGGCTCCGGCGCCGAAGCTGCGCGGCCTGCGGCTGTTGCAGGCCTCGATCACGGCACCGTGCGCCGCCGCGACAAGCCGCCTGTCGGCTTCGCGGAAGTCCGCGAGCCTGCTGTCCAGGTCGGCGGAGCGGGTGACGCGCAGCCGCGGATCGACGACGTAGACGGCGTCCGTCCAGGCCTGTAGCAGGGCCCGTTCGACGATGGCGGGCAGGAGTTCGGGGGCGATACCGCGCTCCGCGCAGCGCTGTGCGAGTTCGCCCGCCCCGTACTGGTTCAGTGCACCGAGCCCGTCGCTGTGGGCCCTCCATTCCTCTGGGCCGAGCGGGTCCGCCTGCAGAACGGCCAGCGCGTGCCGGGCCTGATCCAGCGTCCCCTTCACCATCGGGTACAGCCGGATACGGCGTACGTCGTCGAACAGGCCGAGCAACCGGTCGGCGTCGTGCTCCCACTGCCCGGCACGCCGTTCCGCGATGTCGCACCAGTCGGCCAGGGCCGCACGGACCGTGTCGGTCTGGAGCTCGATCAACGGATCGGCGGTCATTCCGTCGGCCAGCTTCGCGACAAGGAGGTCACGCCGCGCCGCGCCGTGGGTCAGCGCACCAATGCGGTACGCCACGGTCAAGGCCCTGTCGAGGGATTCGAAACCGTCCCGGTCGCCCGGCGTGTACGGGCCGAGCAGTGCGGCATGCTCTGCGAGGAGCCGCGCTGTCTCGGCTGCCGCCCGCTGCCATGCCAGCGCCTGGGGAAGGCGAGACGCGTACGCCTTGTCCCATGCGCCGTTTCTGGTGAGTGCCATCGCCGCCTTGCGGTCGGCCTTGAACTGTTCGCCGAAGCGCGCCATCAGCCCCTTGTGCCGAGTCGCGAACCGCTCGACGAGCCCTGGCAGGTCCGTCGCCGCCAGAACCTGCTCGCCGAAGACATCTTCCGCCGTCGCCCGGGCCTCGGTCTCCGCCTCCGTGGCGCGGCGCAACTCATCCGCCGCGGCCTGCGCACGATTCAGCACCGCCGAGTCGAACCACGCCGCCGGTGGACGGCAGGCCGCTTGCGTGAGGTCCGTCAACTCGCAGAGGGAGAAAGCCTCTTCGGGAGTGCCCGGCTTCGGCATGCCGAGACTGTCCGCCAGCTGTGCCAGCAGCACCGAGGGGTCTTCCGGCAGCACGTCCGCGGTCGAGGGCGCCCGCGTCGGCAGGCCCGCCCGTAGCGCACGTACGAACTCACCCACCTCGTGAACCGTGCCGGGCAGAGCGCGTGCGGCAGCGAACGGCCGGCGTTCGGCCGCGGCCTGAAGCGCGGCGAGCGCGTCAGCCGCCTCGTTCAGGACAGGGAGTGGGGCGGCGCCCACCAGTCCATGCCACGCGAAGGCGTCGCCCTCCGCTGCGGGCCGCCATGCCCTGCTGACCGCCCTCGCCGCCGTGACCAGTTCCCGCAGAGCTCCGGCGCTGAGCTTACGGATTCGCTCCGAACTGCCGCTGCGGAGGGTCAGTTGGGGAGTGTCTTCCTGATCGAGCAGGACGAGACGTCCGAGGACGTCGTGCAGCGTTCGCTCAAGCGGCTCCCGGGTTTCGTTCATCGCCGCGGCGTACGCGGACAGTTCCTCCCGCAGCCGCCGCGCCCGGTCGAGTTCGTGCGCGGCTGCCCCTGTCGCGCGTATCTGCGTGGTCAGCACCCGGCCGAGTTCGGTGGCAACGGCCTTCTTCGTGGTGTTTCCGCTGTGCAGGGCGAGTACGAAGTCTCCGAGTCCGACACCGCGCAGCCGGTTGCGTACGACATCGAGCGCGGCGGCCTTCTCGCTGACGAAGAGGACGCTGCGTCCGGCGTGCATCAGCGCGGCGATCACGTTGGTGATGGTCTGGCTCTTGCCCGTGCCGGGCGGACCGCTCATCACGAACGACCGTCCGTCGAGCGCCGCCGCGATGCACTGCCGTTGCGAGGCGTCCGCGTCGAGGACGAGGGGCGTGTGCTCCGGCAGCTGGACTTCGTCGATCCGGTCGAGCGCGGGTGGCTCGAAGCCGATCAGCTCGTCGGGCAGTCCGGAGTCGGGGCCAAGGGCGACAGCCCGGATCAGCGGATGTTCGAGGATCATGTCCTCGTTCTGCTGGAGGTCCTGGTACATGGCCTCCTTGTGCGACTGGAACAGTCCGAGCACGACCCGTTCACTGACGGCCCAGCCGCTCTGTCCGGCGGCGATCCGGCGGGCCGCCGCCAGCACGGACGGCAGGTCGTCGGCGTCGGCGTCCGTCACCGGGGTCCAGTCGACTCCGGCGCGGGCGAGCCTGACGGCGAGGGCCGGATTGTGCATACGGTCCTGGTCCTCGGCGGCCCGCAGCCGCGTCCGCCCCTGCCCGTCGCGGTGCACTTCGACGGGTACGAGGAGGAGGGGAGCTGCGCTGGTTCCCTCCTGGGCGTCGCCGTCCTTCCAGTCGAGCATGCCGACGCCCAGCCACAGCAGCCAGAGGCCGTAGTCGTTGAACGCCTGCCGCGACTGCTGGCGAAGCCTGTTCAGGGCGCTGTCCAGTCCGGCCTGGGTCGCCTTCTGCGTGACCAGGCCGCCGGGCCGTCGCCTCCTGTCGCGTTCCTCTTCCTCACCGTCGTCGCCGACGGGAGCGAAGTCCCAGCCCCGTCCGAGCACAGCGAGTACGTCGGAAGCGGGCGGCGACTCGATCTCCAGCGTCGCGGACTTGCTGTGCCGGAAGTTCAGCAGTTTGTTGCGCCCACCCATGTCGATCAGTGAGTCGCGCCATCCGTGCAGCGCCCTGCGCAACGGCTGGAGTCCGGGATCTTCCCCGCCGGAGTGCGCGGCACCCCACGTTGGACTGGCTTGCATTCGGGAGCAACCTCCACGGACCGGTCGAGTCGGAGAAGGGGCCGCCATTCACACCTGACCACCCCGTATCACGCTATGTAGCAGATGCCTCCGCGCGGCACAGCAGGAACAGCTATTTCAGCCAGGCCGAACGTCCTGATATCCACCCCCGAAGGTCGGCCTCCGTCTCCCCTGAGTCCGCTCCCACGAGACCGGCTTCGGCGAGGCATGCGTTGGACTACGGTTACGACTGGCACATATCGGCTGGCCAGGGCGAAGGGACAGGACTCAGGTGAACGCGGCGCCGCTGAGCCCCGAGGATCCGACGGAGCTCGGCGATTTCGAGCTGCTGGGCCGGATCGGACACGGCGGCATGGGGCAGGTCTATCTCGGAGAGTCCCCGGGCGGGGAGCCTGCCGCGGTCAAGGTCATCAAGCCTTCGGTGGTCGACTCGGAGACCCGGTTGCGCTTCGCCCAGGAGGTCGAGGTTCTCAAGACGATCTGGGGCCCGCGCATCGCGGCGTTCATGGACGCGGACCCCGAGGCGGAGCAGCCCTGGCTGGCCACCGAGTATGTCGACGGACCGGACCTGCGGAAACATGTCGCCACCCATGGGCCTCTCCCCGCGGTCCTCGCGGCCTCGCTCGGAGCGACCCTCGCGGAGGGGCTGTCCGGGGTCCACAAGCAGGGTCTGCTGCACCGGGATCTCAAGCCCGCGAACATCCTCCTCGGCCCCAACGGCCCGAAGATCATCGACTTCGGGCTCGCGGTGTTCACGGAGTCCAGCGCCTCGCTCACCGCCCCCAACACGGTGATGGGCAGCCCCGCCTGCATGGCCCCCGAGCAGGCCAACGGTGTCAAGCCGCTGACATCACCGGTCGATGTGTACGCGCTCGGCGCCGTCCTGCTGTACTCGGTGACGGGCCATTATCCGTTCCAGGCGGACAGCATCCCCGCCCTCTTCAACCTGATCACGCAACAGGAACACGAGCCCGACCTGACCGACGCACCGGCCGCTCTGGTCCCCCTCCTCACGGCGATGCTGTCGTACGCACCCCAGGACAGGCCCACCCTCCGGCAGATCGTCCGGCAGTGCCGGTCCGTGATCGAGGCCGAAGGTCTCAAGGTCGCTCAGGCACGACACCGTCTCACGGCGCACACCGCGGTTCCGCCGACGCAGAATGCCCTGCCTCCGATCCCGCCCGCGGACACTCCTGCCC
>NZ_JBXVPZ010000506.1:0-6564 GCF_057961495.1 Streptomyces sp. P5F9
CCCTGGTGCACCGCCCCCCCGTAGCCCCCTGGAAGACCCCGTTCGAGTGGGCCGGGCGCGAGTCGTCGCTGTGAGGCACGTGCGCGCTGGTAGCGGTGGTGCATGCTGCTCACCCCTCGCACCGGCACGACCGGCATCGGCATCCCCCGCACCGGCTCCGGTGATCCGGCTCCCCGGTCGCGCACCAGGAACTCCCGACGGCTGAAGGCGGCGCTGCTCGCCTCCGCCGTGTCCGTCTGCCTCGTCGCCGCGAGTGCGCCGCCCACGCCCCTGGGCGTCGGTGACCGCCTCTTCCCGACGCTGGGCAACCCGGGCTATGACGTGGCGTCGTACGACCTCTCGTTCACGTATCCCGGCAGCAACAGCAAGCCGCTCCAGGCCGTCACCACCATCGACGCCTGGACGACGGAGACGCTGGACCGGATCAACCTCGACTTCGCGCACGGGACCGTCGACTCGGTCGAGGTCGACGGGCGGCCCTCCACCTTCGCCAGTACCGGCGAGGACCTGGTCGTGACTCCGGAGAGGCCGATTTCCGAGGGGAGCTGGACGCGGATCACTGTGCGGCACACCAGCGACCCTGTGTCCGCCAAGGGCCAGGACGGCGGCTGGGTGCGCACCAAGGACGGGCTCGCCATGGCCAACCAGGCCGACGCCGCGCACCTGGTGTTCCCGTGCAACGACCATCCCTCCGACAAGGCGATGTTCACCATCAGGGTCACGGCCCCCAACGCCTACACGGCCGTCGCCAACGGACTGCCGGCCGGCGTCGACAAGGTCGGCAGGAACACCACCTGGACGTACCGCACCCAGCACCCCATGGCCACCGAACTCGCCCAGGTGTCCATCGGCCGCTCCGCCGTGCTGCACCGCACCGGACCGCACGACCTGCCGATGCGTGACGTCGTGCCCGCCAAGGACGCCAAGCAGCTCGAACCGTGGCTCAAGAAGACCCCCGACCAGGTCGCCTGGATGGAGAGCAAGGTCGGCCGGTACCCCTTCGAGACGTACGGGCTGCTCATGGCCGACGCGTCCACCGGCTTCGAACTGGAGACGCAGACGATCTCTCTCTTCGAGAGAGATCTCTTCACCGAGCCCGCCTACCCCAAGTGGTACGTCGAGTCGATCATGGTGCACGAGCTGTCCCACCAGTGGTTCGGCGACAGCGTCAGCCCCCGCACCTGGTCCGACCTGTGGCTCAACGAGGGACACGCCACCTGGTACGAGGAGCTGTACGCCGAGGAGAAGGCGCACAGGCCGATGGAGACACGCATGAAGGCGGCCTACGCGGCCTCCGACGGCTGGCGCGCCACCGGCGGACCGCCCGGACTCCCCAAGGCGCCCGCGCCCGGCCAGAAGATCAGCATCTTCCGCCCCAACGTCTACGACGGCGCCGCCCTGGCCCTCTACGCCCTGCGTCAGGAGATCGGCCGCCCGGCCTTCGAACGCCTGGAGCGCACCTGGGTGAGCGTCCACCGGGACGGCACGGCCACCACCGCCGACTTCGAGGAACTCGCCTCCGCGATCTCCGGCCGCGACCTGAGCGACTTCTTCAAGGGCTGGCTCTACGGCGAGAAGACCCCGCCGATGCCCGGTCACCCGGACTGGAAGTCGCAGGCACCGGTGAATAAGGCGGTGACGGGGCAATAAATAAGGCAGTGACGTGGCGATCCGCGCCGTGCGACCATCGTCGGGTCGGCGGCGCGGGTGACCGGGGACAGACTCGGCAGCCACCGGGAATCTCCGGAGACGCTCGCACGTTATGACCCTTGCAGGACTCCCATCGACGTAAGGACCCAATGACCTCCTCTTCTTCCCCTTCCCAGGACACTGAGCGCTTCGCGCACGCCTACCCCGAAGGTCTTCGGGCCGATGCCCTGATGGAAGAGGACGTCGCCTGGAGCCACGAGATCGACGGAGAGCGGGACGGCGACCAGTTCGACCGCTCCGAGCGCGCGGCCCTGCGCCGCGTCGCCGGCCTCTCCACCGAGCTTGAGGACGTCACCGAGGTCGAGTACCGACAGCTCCGCCTGGAGCGCGTCGTACTCGTCGGCGTCTGGACCACGGGCACGGTCCAGGACGCGGACAACTCGCTCGCCGAGCTGGCCGCCCTCGCGGAGACCGCGGGCGCGCTCGTCCTCGACGGTGTCGTCCAGCGCCGCGACAAGCCGGACGCGGCCACCTACATCGGTTCGGGCAAGGCCAACGAACTGCGGGACATCGTCCTGGAGACAGGCGCCGACACCGTCATCTGCGACGGTGAGCTCAGCCCGGGCCAGCTGATCCACCTCGAAGACGTCGTCAAGGTCAAGGTCATCGACCGTACGGCCCTGATCCTCGACATCTTCGCCCAGCACGCCAAGTCCCGGGAGGGCAAGGCACAGGTCGCGCTCGCGCAGATGCAGTACATGCTGCCGAGGCTCCGCGGCTGGGGTCAGTCGCTGTCCCGTCAGATGGGCGGCGGCTCGGGCGGCGGCCTCGCCACCCGTGGTCCCGGTGAGACCAAGATCGAGACCGACCGGCGTCGTATCCGCGAGAAGATGGCGAAGATGCGCCGGGAGATCGCGGACATGAAGACGGGCCGCGACATCAAGCGCCAGGAGCGCCGGCGCCACAAGGTGCCCTCGGTCGCCATCGCCGGTTACACCAACGCCGGAAAGTCCTCCCTGCTCAACCGCCTCACGGGCGCGGGCGTGCTGGTCGAGAACGCGCTGTTCGCGACCCTCGACCCGACCGTGCGCCGGGCCGAGACCCCGGGCGGACGGCTGTACACGCTGGTCGACACCGTCGGATTCGTCCGGCACCTGCCGCACCACCTGGTCGAGGCCTTCCGCTCCACGATGGAGGAGGTCGGCGACGCCGACCTGATCCTGCACGTGGTGGACGGCTCGCACCCGGTCCCGGAGGAGCAGCTGGCCGCCGTACGCGAGGTGATCCGGGATGTCGGCGCCACCAAGGTGCCCGAGATCGTCATCATCAACAAGGCGGACGCGGCCGACCCGCTGACGCTCCAGCGGCTGATGCGGAACGAGAAGCGGTCCATCGCGGTCTCGGCCCGCACCGGCCAGGGCATGGCCGAGCTGCTCGCGCTCATCGACAGCGAACTGCCGCGCCCCTCGGTCGAGATCGAGGCGCTCGTGCCGTACACCCACGGCAAGCTGGTCGCCCGCGCCCATTCCGAGGGCGAGGTGATCTCCGAGGAGCACACCCCGGAGGGCACCCAGCTCAAGGTGCGGGTGCACGAGGAACTGGCGGCGGAACTCGCGCCGTACGTCCCGGCACCGCTGGCCTGACGGGTCGTAGCACGCCAAGTCCGAAGGCCCGCCCCCAACTCTCTTCCCGTGGGCGGGCCTTCGGCATGCACGCGTGTGTGCGGTCACTGACCGCCGTAGGTCCTGCTCATGTTCTCGTAGAGCGACTCGGCGGTGGCGCCCGGTTGGGGCCCGCGAGGCAGGTGTTGTCGGACGGGCCGATCGAGGTGTTGGAGACCAGCTCCGTCCTGCCGTCCACCACGCGGAACCAGCCGCCGTCGGACGAACCGCCGGTCATTGTGGAGCCGATGCGGTACGTGGTCGGCAGGGCCGTGCTCAGCGACAACCGGCCGGGCGGGTCGAGGCACTTGAACATCTTCAGACCGCTGTACGGCGGCACAGCCGGGTAGCATCAGGCGCCCATCGAGCCGACCTCCGTCGCGGAGGCGCCGAGAAGCCGACGTCGAGCGCGGCGCCGACCGTCTCCTCAAGGGACTTGGCACCGGACTGCGGCTTCACATGGAGGATGGCGTAGTCGTACGCGGCTCCCGCGCCGCCCGTCTCCGGGCCGCCCTGGATCCACTGGTCCGAGGCCGAGACCCAGTCCGCCCACCACTGGCCGTAGGGAGCGATCTCGGACGCCGAGGCCTCGCTCAGCTGCGAGGTGCACTCGCCGAGGTCGTTGTACGAGGGCACCAACTCGATGGTGCGGTACCAGCCGCCGTCCTTGCCCGCGTGGACGCAATGGGCCGTCCACACGAGGTTGGACTTGCCGGGTTGGTAGACGTCCTTGACGACCGTGCCGGAGCAGACCAGCGAGCCCTCGGGGGAGTCGAAGAAGACCTTCCCGACCGGGCCGCGTTCTGGTGGTATGGCGTCTTCTCGGCCGCGGCCTCGACGGGCGCCGGATCCGGGTCGCTGACGCCCTGGTCGGCGGCGGCGTCCTTCGTGGAGACCGTCTTGTTGGCCTCCTCGGCGGACTTCATCCGCTCGGGCTTCCACAGCCCCTTGACCACCGGGTTGACGAAGTCCTTGGCCTCACTGAGCCACCTGTCCTTGTCCCGGTGGCGGCGGGCTTGTCGCTCGCGGTGAGCGACAGCGCCGCGACGAGGGGGTACGCCGCCCGCGCCGAGACGACGCGGGCGTACGTGTGGAACGCATGGTGCGACAACCCCCGTGAAACTGCTGACCTTCTATTGCCGACTACTGCTGATCGCGGACTACTGACCGTGTACTGCCGGTGGTTCCGCGACACCCCACTATGCCGAGGGAGTTGGGGGCGAACGCTGGTGAGGCGGTGAGGTTCCTGTGAGACACCCCGCCGGCGGCTGTCCCCCGACTGTGCCTGCTGCCGCGCCTACTGGCCGGCGAACTTCTTGCTGACCGAGTCGTACACGCCCTTGGCTACGTCACCCAGCCGCGGACCCGCCAGCCAGCCCGAAGTCACCGGCCCGATCGAGGTGTTGGACACCAGTGACGGCTTGCCGTCGGAGCCCGTCTCGACCCAGCCGCCACCGGACGAACCGCCGGTCATGCTGCAGCCGATGCGGTACATCGTCGGGTCCGAGGCGCTGATCGACAGCCGCCCCGGCTTGTCCGTGCACTGGTACAGCGTCGAACCGTCGTACGGCTTCGCCTCGGGGTAGCCGGTCGCCGTGATGCCGGACACCTTCGGCACGGCCGGCGCGCTGAAATTCACCGGCAGCGCCGAACCGACCGTCTCCTCAAGGGACTTGCCCCCATTGCCCTTCTCGGGCGTCACATGGATCACGGCGTAGTCGTACGACGAACCCTGCCCGCCCGTCTCGCCGCCCTGGTCGATCCACTGCTGCGAGGTCTGCGCCCAGTCACCCCACCAGACACCGTACGGAGCGACCTGATCCCGGCTCGCGGTCTCCAACTGAGCTGTCTTCATACCCGCGTTGTTGTACGACGGCACGAACGCGATGTTGCGGTACCAGCCGCCCTTCTTGCCGGCGTGCACGCAATGGCCCGCCGTCCACACCAGGTTGGACTTGCCCGGGTGTGCCGGGTCCTCCACGACCGTCGCCGAGCAGACCATCGTGCCCTCGGGGGAGTCGAAGAACACCTTGCCCGCCGTCGCCGCGTTGGCGTGGTACGTGGGCGACACGGCCTTCGCGTTCACCACCGCGGGCGTCGGGTCGGTCACGCCCTGGTCACCGGAGATGTCGTTGGTGTCGACGCCCGTGTCCGGGTCGTTGGCGTCCCGCATCCGGCCGGAACTCCACAGCCCCTTGATGATCGGGTTGATGTAGTCGTCGGCCTCGCGCAGCCAGTCGTCCCTGTTCCAGTTCTTCCAGGCGCCGTTCTTCCACTTGTCGATGTCGATCCCGTGCTCTTTGAGCTTGTCCCTGATGTCGTCCGGGATCTTGATCTTGCCGTCACCGGTGTCACTACTGGTGGCGGTCGCGGTGGACTTGCCATCGGCCTTCGTGTCACTGGAACCGCACGCGGTCGCGGTGAGCGCGAGCGCCGAGGCGAGGGCAACTGCGACCAGCACGAGGGAGGTTCCGCGACGCGCGCCCCTCCCACGACGGGTGGTGAAGGACGGCCGTATCGATCGCATGGTCTTGACTCCCCCTGGGTGAACGGATGTTGCGCTTCCAGCTGTGTTCTCAGCCGGAACGGCACCACACACTATGCGCTCGCTGTGGGGGACTTCCCACGGGACGGCAACGGTTCCGTCACGGCAAGGATCTTGGGGCAACCCGTAACTCCGTGGGCGGTGCGGGGTTGGTAGCGAAGGGGACTGCTGCCGACGCGCGGTGCCCTGCGCTTGTGCGGGCCGGCTTGGCGGTGTGTCTGCGGTGGGGCGGGAGGGCGGCCTTGGAACGTCGGTCGGTGGGCGGGCGGTAC
This sequence comes from Streptomyces sp. P5F9, assembly GCF_057961495.1. Taxonomy (NCBI): domain Bacteria; kingdom Bacillati; phylum Actinomycetota; class Actinomycetes; order Kitasatosporales; family Streptomycetaceae; genus Streptomyces; species Streptomyces sp. P5F9. The sequence continues at coordinate 6,129 of NZ_JBXVPZ010000506.1, forward strand.
GAGAGCGTCCTGCGGAAGTGCATCGGTACATCGACTGGCCCGCGCCGGTACGCCGACCGGTCGCCGCCGGCGCGTCGAGGTGACTGCTCCGGAGGGCGGAGCGCCATCGGACACCAACTCCGCTGGCCTGCAGCACCAGGTGCAGAGCACTCAAGATCAACGCCCGCCAGAACGCCGGGACTTGACCCCACGCGATTCGCACTCCGAAACACCTCCCGAGGACAGCCTTGAATCCCACGCCTACCACTGACGGCCACTCCCACGAGGCGAGCCCTCGACACACGCAGACCCTGGCGTCGGCGTCGGCCGAGTCCGTTCCCCGGCAGCAGCCCCGAAGCCCGGAAGCAGGTCAGCCGCGCGGCACAAGCGCCGACCTCCTGGAGCATCCCGACCCCCACCCCGCCGCCCAGGCAGCAGCTGTCGAGAACCTCCTGCG
>NZ_JBXVPZ010000507.1:0-6560 GCF_057961495.1 Streptomyces sp. P5F9
GCCGCCTGCCCGCACCGACCCTCCATGTGACCAGCACCGGCGGCCAACCCCTCACCCGCTTCACCCCGCCACGCCCCCAGCGGGAAACAGTCCTGCTCCTCGCCGAGCTGTACCGGCGCGGCACGGGTTGGAAGCTGCGCGCGTTGGGACAGGGCTACGCCGATGGACTCGCCGGAATCGCGCGGGACTTCGGCGTGGACATCGTCGAGGACGCGACTCCTGCTCCTGCCGCTGTGCGATCGGCGTCCATACCCGCACCTCGGTCGACACCCTCAGCCGGCCCTCACTTCAACTCGACATCCCCGGCAGCCGACCCCGCCGGCTTCCTCGCCCTCGCCAACTCGGCCCGCGCCAACGCCGGTTCACCGCCCGTCACCCTCGACCACCGGCTCGCCTCCGCGGCGCAAGCGCACGCCTCCGGCATGGCCGCCGCCGGACAGCTCAGCACCGAGAGCCGCGACGGCACCTCCGTGTACCAGCGCGTCACCCAAGCCGGTTACACCTACCTCACCATCGGCGAGCATCTGGTCTCCGGACCGCGCACCCCCGCCGATTTCCTCGACTACTGCCTGCGTACCGAGAAGGCCCACCGGACGCTGCTGGAACGGGACTTCACGCACGCGGGCTTCGCCCAGTCCGTCGACCCCCGCTCCGGTGACGTCTACTGGACAGCGTTGTGGGCAACGCCGCTCACCGCCGGCAACCTGGCCCGTACGGCGGCGGAGGTCGTCGAGTCGACCAATGCGGAGCGCGCCAGGGCCGGGCTGCGCGCACTCGCCGTAGACCCACTGCTCGCCGCCGCCGCGCAGGCGCACAGCACCGACATGGTGGCGCGTGCCTTCTACTCGCACACCTCCCCCGACGGCTCGCAGCCCTGGGACCGGGCCGCCGCCGCGGGTTCGCGCAGGCGCACGATCGGCGAGAACATCGCCTGCGGTCAGCGGTCGGCCGCCGAGGTCGTCGAGGGGTGGATGAACAGCCCCGGCCATCGCGCCAACATCCTCAAGCCGGACTTCACCCACATAGGCATCGGCTTCGCGGGCGGTGGACAGACGGGGACGTACTGGACGCAGCTCTTCGGCGCCTGACCTCGCGGGACGGTCGTCCCGTCCGCGATCTTGTCGGAATGAGATCTTCCGGGACAGGATGCCCGCATGAAGGGTGATCTGTTTTCCAGTGAGCACATGGTGCAGCCGGCCACCGCGCCGGGCATGACCGTCGAGAATGCCAAGTGCATCAGGTACGCGGTCAACGGCGAGATGCTCGCCCGCCAGGGGGCGATGATCGCCTACCGCGGCAATCTCCAGTTCGAGCGCAAGGGCCAGGGCGTGGGCGGCATGCTCAAGCGCGCGGTCACCGGTGAGGGGCTGCCGTTGATGGCGGTGCGCGGCCAGGGTGAGGCGTGGTTCGCGCACGAGGCGCAGAACTGTTTCGTGGTCGAGATCGACCCCGGCGACGAGTTCACCGTCAACGGCCGCAACGTGCTGTGTTTCGACGCCTCGCTGTCGTACGCGATCAAGACGGTGAAGGGCTCCGGCATCGCGGGCGGCGGTCTCTTCAACAGCGTCTTCACCGGGCAGGGCAAGCTGGGCCTGGTCTGCGAGGGCAACCCGCTGGTCATACCGGTCTCGCCGCAGTACCCGGTGTTCGTCGACACGGACGCGGTGGTCGGCTGGTCGGCCCACCTCCAGACCTCGCTGCACCGGTCGCAGTCCATCGGCTCGATGCTGCGCGGCGGTTCCGGCGAGGCCGTCCAACTCATGCTCCAGGGCGAGGGGTTCGTCGTCGTACGGCCCAGCGAGGAGACTCCGCAGAAGGCGCAGCAGCACTGAGGGGTGCGGCGAGTGATCTACGCCTCGGAGGCAACCTCGCCGCCCGCATCGACGTCTTGATCCGCAACACCGGATGACGCCCTGGCCCTCACGGCCAGGGCTGATTTTCAGCACTCTATACACGGCATGTATACACACGACGTATACGCACTATGTATACACACAGTGTCTACGTGCGGTGCATATGGACCGAAAGGCATCGATGTACGGCAAGGCATTCGCTCCGGAGTACCAGGGCGCCCTCACCACCCTGTCCGTCAACTCCTCACTGGTCGACGTACTGGCCGCCGGCACCGAGCAGTTGGCGGCGGCCGAGCGCTCGGGACAGCGCGGCGAGGCGGCCCGCTCGGGGCTCGCGGTCGCCGAAGCACACCGGCGGCTCGGGCAGGTGCGGGAGGCGGAGCAGGCGTGGAAGGCCAGTTACCGCGCCGCCCGCGAGGCCGGAGACACGGCCGCGATGGCCTGGGCGCTGTGGAGCGGCGGCACCCTGGCCCGGCAGCGCGGCGCGTTCCCGCTGGCCTGGCGGCTGTTGGGGCTCGCGGCCGAACTCGGCGAGCGCGGCGGAGACATCGTCGTACGGGGCTACTCACTGGCGGGCCTCGCCGAGACCGGCCGGATCCAGGGCGACTACGAGGCCGTGGCCCGACTGCACGAACAACTCCTGGCCGAGGCCCGCAAACGGGGCGAGGCCCGGCACACGGTGTGGGCGCTGGAGGGGATCGCGCAGATCCATCGCAACAGGGGTTCCTACGACACGGCGTTCGCGATGTTCGAGGAGGCGGCCGAGATCGCGGCGGGCGCCGACGACAAGCGCGGGCACGCCTGGGCGTTGCGCGGACTCGCCGACATCGTGTCCGTGCGCGACCGGGACACCGAGCGGGCGCTCCGCCTGCTGTCCGAGGCGGAGGAAAGCTGCCGTGCCATGAAGCTCTCCAGCGCGCTCGCCTACAACCACAAGATGCGCGCCAACGTCCTCTACCGCGCCGGGCGTTACCCCGAAGCCCGTGACCTCTACGAGCAGGCGCTCGCCGAGTTCCGCGCGATGAGCGAGCCGCGCGGCGAGGCCCTCTCCCGGCTTGGCCTGGCCAAGTCCCTGGCCCGCCTGGGCCGCGACCGCGCCGAGACGGCGGGCGAACTCGCCGAACTGGCACGGACGTTGGAGCGGATAGGCCTGCGGCACGCGCGGGAGATGGTGGCCCGCGCCGAGGACGAACTGGGCGTCGGCGGCACGACGGAGGTCGTACGGTGACGGCGCACTCCTCGACGGTGGCGGCCCCCTCTGTGCCCCACGTCCTGGCCCGGTCCCGGGAGTTGGTGCGGCCCGCCCTCGCGGAGGCGGTCGGACGGCTGCATCCGTGGATGGGCGAGATGGCCGCCTACTCGTTCGGCTGGTGCGAGGTGGGCGGCGCTCCCGTCGCCGCGCCGGGCGGCAAGGGCGTACGCCAGGCCCTCGCCGTGCTCGGGGCGGAGGCGGCCGGTGCGCCCGGACGGGCCGGGATCGCCGCGGCCGTCGCGGTGGAACTGGTGCACACCTTCTCGCTGTTGCACGACGACATCATGGACGGCGACCCGACCCGACGCCGCCGCCCCACGGTCTGGAAGGCCTACGGCACGGGACCGGCCGTCCTCGCGGGCGACGCCCTGTTCGCGCTGGCGGTCGAGACGCTCGCCGCGGCTCCCGGCGGAGCGGGCGGACTGCGTCTGCTGTCCACGGCGCTCGGCGATCTGGTGCACGGACAGGCGGACGACCTGCTGTTCGCGGCGCGTCCCTGGACCGGGCCGGAGCGGGTCCGCCCGGACGAGTACCGGGCGATGGCCGAGGGCAAGACGGGTGCGCTGCTGGGCTGCGCGGTCGCGCTCGGTGCCGTACTCGGTGGGGCGCCCACGACGACGGTCGCCGCGCTCGACCGGGCCGGACGGCATCTGGGCATCGCCTTCCAACTGGTCGACGACGTCCTGGGGATCTGGGGCGACCCGGCCGTGACCGGCAAGCCCGTGCACGGTGATCTGCGGGAGCGCAAGAAGACCTTTCCGGTGCTGGCCGCGCTCTCCTCCCCCGGTGCCCGAGGCCTCGCCGCACTCCTCGACTCGGGCGCCGACCCCGCCGTGGCGGCAGCGCTGACCGAGGAGGCCGGCGGCCGTACGGCGGCGCTGGCGGAGGCCCGTCGGCACCTCGCCGCGGTGGAGACGGCCCTCGCGGGAGTTCCCCTGGCAGCCGGGCCCGCGGACGACCTGCGGTCCCTGCTGGAGTTCCTGGTGCGTCGCGATCTCTGAAACGTGTTGACCTGCGCGTCCTTTCCGCGTCAGGGTCGAACCGGCACGGGTCACCTGTCCCCGTGCCGGAAGGATGACTGCCTTGATCGGCATCTCGGAGATCGAAGCCGCCGCCGGGCGGATCGCCGGACACGTCGTACGCACCCCGACCGTGGAGAGCTTCGGGCTCTCCGAGCTGCTCGGTGTCCCGGTCACGACGAAGCTGGAACTGTTGCAGCGCACGGGCTCCTTCAAGGCGCGCGGGGCGACGGCGAAGCTGCTGTCGCTGAGCGAGGGCGAGCTGGCCGCCGGAGTGGTGGCGGTCAGCGGCGGCAATCACGGGATCGCGCTCGCGGTCATGGCGGCGGCGCTCGATGTGAAGGCGACGGTGGTCATGCCCCGCTCGGCGCCGGCGCGGTCCGTCGCGCTGGTGGAGGCGGCGGGCGCGTCGCTGCGGCTGACCGACGACATGCCGAGCGCGTTCGAGCTGGTGAACCGGTTGCGGGACGAGGGGCTGACCCTGGTCCACCCGTTCGACGACCCGGTGGTGATCGCCGGACAGGGCACGGTCGGGCTGGAGTTCGCGCAGGACGCGGGTGAACTCACCGACGTCCTGGTCAGCATCGGCGGTGGTGGCCTGATCGCCGGCGTCGCCGCCGCCCTGCACGCCCGGCGGCCCGGAATCCGGGTCTGGGGTGTGGAGACCGAGGGCGCCGAGGCCATGTCCGCGGCGCTCGCGGCGGGCGGCCCGGTGTCGGTCACGCCCTCGTCGATCGTGACCACGCTCAGCGCGCCGGCCGTGTCGCAGCTGACGTACGACCATGTGTCGGCCCTCGTCACCGAGGTGCTGACCGTCACCGACCGGGACGCCGTGCAAGGGTGTCTCGACCTCGCCGAGCACGCCAAGGTGTGGACCGAGCCCGCCGCGGGCTGTCTGCTGCCCGCCGCCCGGCAGGTGCTGGAGCGGGTCGGCGAGGGCGCCCGGCTCGGCCTCGTGGTCTGTGGGGGCAACGCGACGGTCGGGGAGATCGCGGCCTGGTCGGAAGGCTTCGGGTTGCGCTGACTTCCCGTCAACTCCCTTCGCCGACGCGCCCGTCAACTCACCTCACCGACGGGCTCGTTGACGAATCCCCCGACGATGTTGTCGACGGACACCGGCGTATTCGCGGTCTTCACGCCAGCGTTTACCGCTGGTTACCACCAGGTCGGGGCGGCGATATTCCGCCACGGAAGCCTTCAGCGGCCTTCGCGGCGAATTCCCCCGCCCCGGGACACGAGCGCCGACCTGGGACCTCCCCGCGACTCGGTTTTCTCGCACACCTGCTCGCCACCGTTGAATAAAAGGCAAGAAACACCGGGGAATTGGGCTTCCGTTGAACGCAGCCCATCACACCCGCCGTACTTCTGGGAAAGGTGAGAGCCCGGGTTCAGCGAGGGATGGCCATGGTCGAGACGCACGTCTCCGTACACGAGTTGGTCGCCGGCAGATACCGGCCCATGGAGGTCGCGCACCGCGAGACCAACCGTGTCTCCTGGTACGGCGAGGACATGATCGCCGAACAGCCCTGCCTCCTCACGGAGGTGGCCCTCCCCTTCGCCCCGGACGCGGAGAGCGCCGGACGGATCACCGCCGGCATCCGGCGCACCACCGACGTCATGGTGCTGCTCTGCCCCACCCGGGTCGCCCCGGTCGTCGACGCCGTCGAGGAGGCCGGCACGCTGTGGACCGTCACCGACTGGATCGACGGCACACCGCTGGGCCAACTCCTCGCCCAGCAGGGCACGTTCCACTACGTACGGGCCGCCCGCATCGGACTGGAACTGCTCGACATCCTGGAGACGGCGCACAGCGAGGGCATCACCCACGGCGAACTCAGCCCCGGCCAGGTGTTCGTGCGGGATCAGGGCGGGGTCGTCCTCACCGGCTTCGGACTCGCGGGCGCCACCCTCGCCCCGCGGATCACCGCACCGTCGTACGCCTCGCCGGAACAGGCACGGGACGAACGCATCGGTCCCGCCGCCGACTTGTGGGCGCTGGGCGCGATCCTCTACACGCTGGTCGAGGGACACCCGCCGTTCCGCGACCGGGGCCGCCCCGAGGCCACCATGAAGGGCGTGGACCGGCTCCCGATGCGCGGCCCGTCGCGCGCCGGCCCGCTGGCGCAGGTCGTGCAGGGGCTGCTGCGCAAGAACTCCCGGGAGCGGCTGACCCGCCCGGTGGTCCGCGAGATCCTCACCCGCATCCTCAACGACGACCCGTACGCCGACCGCGAGCCGATTCCGCTGCCCCGGCTGCGGCGGGCCTACGACGCCGTGCGCGGGGCGGGGACCACCTGGAGCGGCCGGGGCATGGCCGCCGGGACCGCCCTCGCCGTCGGCACCGTCACGGTCGCCGTCCTGGCCGCCACCCACCAACTGCCCGGCACTCGGACCTCGGCGACGACCGAGCCCTCCCCCCTGCCCTCCGCGTCCGCC
>NZ_JBXVPZ010000508.1:0-6552 GCF_057961495.1 Streptomyces sp. P5F9
CCGCCCTCATCCTCACCGCCCCCGCCTGGGCCCCGTTCATCACCGCGCTCAGGACCCCTGTTGACGAGTCGGGGTTGCTGCGGGCGCCGTAGCCGGTATCGTCGCAGTAGAAGACAAACGAGCCCCCGCCACGGCCGGTATCCGTGACAGGGGCTCCAGCTCACCGGGAGCTCAGTGGGAGGCCCCTAGTGTTTCGAGGGGTCTCCCGCTACCGAGTGAGCCACCAAAGCCACCACCTCCTCACATGCTTGGCCCACTTCTCCGGCAGCAACCGGGTGAGCCGACACATGAGAGTCGGTTTCGGCTTTGCATGACGTCCCACAGGCGCGCCTCCCTACCTAGGGAGGCGGCTTTTTTTGTACCCGGAACCGCCTCGCTTCGGGCCGGGCCCCGAGGGGACGGGGCCCGGAAAAGGGAGGCGCGCCCGGAGGCACGTCACATGACGGATATTACCGTCAACTCACCTGCGCCATGGACCACTTGAGCCGGGCAGCGAAAAGGCGGTCACCCCCGTCGGGGGCAACCGCCTTCAGGTGAGCCTGGGTTGGTCGGTCAGATCAGACCGCCGACCCCGCCTTCCACTGCGCCCAGTCCATGTTCCAGCCGTTGAGGCCGTTGTCCGGGGCCACCGTCTTGTCGCCGGTGTTGGAGATGACGACCACGTCGCCGACCATCGAGTTGTTGTAGAACCACGCCGCCGGCATGTTCTTGTCGCCCGCGCCCTTCACGTCCTGGAGGCCCACGCAGCCGTGGCTCGTGTTGACGGAGCCGAACACCGAGGGCGAGCCCCAGTAGTTGCCGTGGATGAACGTGCCGGAGCTGGTGAGGCGGATGGCGTGGGGGACGTCCTTGATGTCGTACTCGCCCTTGCCGTCGTCATCCGTGAAACCGACCGTCGCACCGTTCATACGCGTCTGCGTGAACTTCTCGGACATCACCATCTGGCCGTTGTACGTGGTGTGTTCGGGCGAACCGGCCGAGATCGGGATCGTCTTGACGACCTTGCCGTCCTGCTCGACCTTCATCTGCTTGGACTTCGCGTCGACGTACGAGACCTGGTTGCGGCCGATGTGGAAGGTGACCGTCTTCTGCTGCACGCCGTAGACCCCGGAGGCGCCCTCTACGCCGTCGAGCGCGAGCTTCAGCGTGACGGTGGAGTTCTCCTTCCAGTAGTCCTCGGGGCGGCAGTCCATGCGCTGGGTGTTGAACCAGTGGCAGACGACTTCCTGGCCGCTGGTGGAGGTGACCGTAATGCCCTTCTGGACGGCCGCCTTGTTCGTGATCGCCTTGTTGAAGTTGATCGACACCGGCATGCCGACGCCGACCGTCGAGCCGTCCTCGGGCGTGAAGTTCCCTATGAAGCTGTTGGCCGGGGAGACCGTGGTGAAGGAGGCGTTCTCGTGGGCGGCGAGCCCGGCGGAGTCCTTCGCGGTGGCCGCGACCTTGTACGTGGTCGAGCGGTCCAGCTGCGCGCTGGGCTTCCAGCTGAGCTTGTCGGCGGAGATGGTGCCCGCGACGGCCTTGCCGTCCGCGGTCGTCATCGTCACGGCCGTGAGCGTGCCCTTGCTGACCGTCACCGCGGCCGAGTTGTTGATGGAGGCGTTGTCCGAACCGTCCGCCGGCGTGATCTTGATCTGCGCCTCGGAGGACTTCTTCGCGGCCGCCTCGTCGGCCTTGGACTGCGAGCTCTGGCTCGCGTCGCTCCCGGAGGACTTGTCGTCGCTGCCGGAACACGCCGTGAGCACGAGCACACCACCGAGCAGTGCGGACGCGGCCACAAGACCCTTGCGCCGCTTACTGTCCGTCATCACACGCTTCTCCATCGTTGCCGAATCCCCGAAAACCCCGAACGCCCCGTTAACCAGTTTCTTAAGAAACCAACGCTACGACTGGTGCGTCCCGTTCCGCTTGTCGCCCACATGTGGGGCACGCCACGTCCACCGTGGCCCGCGGAACCGTATGAGACGACGAAACCCCGGGCAGCCGTTGCCGCCCGGGGTCACATTCTCCCGCGCACGGCTCAGCCGGCCACTGCCACCCCGTCTGCTTCCTCATCGCCGTCGACATCATCCTCGTCGATGTCCCAATCCGGCGAATCCGGGTCGTAGTCGATCTCCTCACTGCTCCACGAGGCCTGGGCCAGCTCGACCCCGGGCATCTCGCTGACCAGGTCGAACGGGTCCACGAGATAGGCGAGGGCCTCGGCGGTGTCTTCCGTCACAGCGGTCTCGGCGTGCCCGCGCTCGTCGCCGGGCAGCTCGGGATCGTCGGCGATCTTGGCCAGCGCGGCCTTGGTCACGGCGTCCTCGTTCTCGACTTCAAGAACGAGTTCGACACGAAGGCGTACAAAACGTGATGTCTCTGGAGTGCTCATGCCGGGAGCGTACGGCCCACAGCTCCCGTGACTTTCCCGCGACCCGCACAGTTCATTAGCATCGCTCCACACGGCCAATTCGCCAGCGCCACAAGGGGATCGATATTCCGTGTCAACCGCTCGCCGAACGATGCTGACCGCCACCGCCGCGGGCACCCTGCTGGGCGCCCTCTGGTTCGTCCCCTCCGCCAACGCGACGGTGACCGACCAGGCCAGAGTGGAGACTTCGGCGACACCTGCCCCGCAGGTCACCCAGCAGGCACGGGTCACCTCGACGGCCGTCACCGCCTCCTCCGAGGGCACCCAACTCGCCGACACCGGCAGCCCGGACACCACGCCGTACATCGTCGGCGGCACGGCGTTCCTCGGCCTCGGCGCCGTTTTCGTGGCGTATTCGGTACGACGGGAACGCCTCGGCTTTTAAGCTGCTTGACGTTCCTTTGACTTAAGCTTCATAGTCCGCTCATGAAGAGATCATCGGGCATACGGCTGTGCGTCACCGTCGCGGTGGGCGCACTGTCGCTGGCCCTCATCACCGGTTGCTCCGACGGCGGTTCGGACAAGGCCGAGAGCAACACCGAGAACGCCGCGCAGGGTTCGGAGAAGAACACCGGCAAGGCGCTCACCGCCGCCGAGTTGAAGAAGCTGATCCTCGCGAAGAGTGATCTCGTCGGCTACGAGGTCGAGCCGGTCGACAAGTCGGTCCCGGCCGCCAAGACCGCTGTCACCGTCGACAAGCAGCAGTGCGAGCCGCTGGCTTGGGCCATGTCCGCGCAGGCGCCGGGTGACGCCGCCTCGGCCACCAACGAGACGGCCACCGAGACGAAGAAGGCCTCCGCCTCTCCCTCCAAGTCCGTGGAGGACATGACCGAGAAGGAGATGGAGGACGCGTTCAACGCCTCGCTGGACCACCCGGTCACCCTCATCGGGCTGTCCTCGTACGACGGCGACGGCGCGGAGAAGGCCTTCAAGTCCGTCTCCGACGGGATCAAGAGCTGCTCCGGCGGCTTCGCCCTCACAGTGGGCAAGGACAGCACGAAATACACCGGGGTCGTCGCCGAGAAGGCCTCCGACACCGGTGACGAATCGGTGGCGTTCGGCGCGAGCAGCGTGATGGAGGACACCGGCGGCCAGAAGGGCACCGTGCACACCGAGGTGGTGCGCCACGGCAGCACCCTCGTCACGTACTACACGGTCAACATCGGCGCCCTGATCGCGAACAAGGCCTACACCGTGCCGTCCGCGGTGATCGACGCACAGTCCGCCAAGCTGAAGTGACGTATGGGGCCCGGCCATTGCCATGGCCGGGCCCCAACTGCCCTACCTCAGCGGCCCGGTGACCTTCTCCACGGCCTCGACCACATGCCCGCCCCGCACGAACGCGTCCGCCGCCGCGAGGTCGGGAGACAGGAAGCGGTCCGGCCCGGGACCCTCGACTCCCGCCGCCCGTACGGCGTCGATGACCGCCCGGGATGCGGGCGCCGGAGCCAGCCCCTCGCGCAGCTCGACGGCGCGCGTCGCGGCGTAGAGCTCGACGGCGATGATCCGGGTGAGGTTGTCGACGGCGGTGCGCAGCTTGCGCGCGGCCGACCAGCCCATGGAGACGTGGTCCTCCTGCATCGCGGAGGACGGGATCGAGTCGGCGGACGCCGGTACGGCCAGCCGCTTCATCTCGCTGACCAGCGCGGCCTGCGTGTACTGGGCGATCATCAGCCCGGAGTCGACACCGGCGTCGTCCGCGAGGAACGGCGGCAGCCCGTGCGAGCGGTTCTTGTCGAGCAGCCGGTCGGTACGGCGCTCGGCGATCGACCCGAGGTCGGCGGCGGCGATGGCGAGGAAGTCGAGGACGTAAGCCACGGGCGCGCCATGGAAGTTGCCGTTGGACTCGACCCGGCCGTCGGGCAGCACAACGGGGTTGTCGACAGCCGACGCCAACTCCCGCTCGGCGACGAGCCGTGCGTGCGCGATGGTGTCCCGCCCGGCGCCGGCGACCTGCGGGGCGCACCGCACCGAGTAGGCGTCCTGGACGCGGGGCGCGCCGTCCTGGTGGTGCCCGGTCAGCTCCGAACCGGCAAGCACGGCAAGCATGTTGGCGGCGCTGGCACCCTGCCCGGGGTGCGGGCGGATGGCGTGCAGCTCGGGCGCGAGGACCTTGTCCGTGCCGAGGAGTGCCTCCAGGGAGAGGGCGGCGGTGACGTCGGCGGACTTGTAGAGCATGTCGAGGTCGGCGAGGGCCATGACCAGCATGCCGAGCATGCCGTCGGTGCCGTTGAGAAGGGCGAGACCCTCCTTCTCACGCAGTTCGACAGGCGCGATCCCCGCTTCCGCGAGCAGCTCACCGGCGGGCCGTACGACCCCGTCCGGGCCCTCGGCGTCGCCCTCGCCCATGAGCGTCAGCGCACAGTGGGAGAGCGGCGCGAGGTCGCCGGAGCAGCCGAGGGAGCCGTACTCGTGGACGACGGGGGTGATCCCGGCGTTCAGCACGTCGGCCATGGTCTGCGCGACCTCGGGCCGTACACCGGTGTGACCGGAGCAGACGGTCTTCAGCCGCAGGAACATCAAGGCCCGCACGACTTCCCGCTCGACGCGCGGCCCCATCCCGGCGGCGTGCGAACGAACGATGTTGCGCTGCAACTGTGCCCGCAGTTCCGGACTGATGTGCCGCGACGCCAACGCCCCGAACCCGGTGCTCACCCCGTACACGGGCTCCGGCTTGGCGGCCAGCGCGTCCACGATCTCCCGTGCCGCGGCGAGCGCCGCGACGGCCTCACGGGAAAGCTCGATCCGGGCGCCTCCACGCGCCACGGCGAGAACGTCGGACGCGGTGACCCCGGACGTCCCCACCACCACAGTGTGCATATCCATATTCAGGAGCGTACGCATTGAATGCGGCGGTGTCACTACCGGGTGCCCGCTTAGACCCTTACAGGTAGGTCACGTCCGCCGCCCCCGGAACCGCCGTCGCTCGGCAGGCATCTCCGGCGTGGGGGAGTCCGCAAGCTGCACCACAGGATCATCCGGCCCGTCCCGCCCGGCGACCACCGGCTTGTCCGCACGGAGGGCCTTCGCGCGGTACTGGGCCGCGTCCGCCAGCCGGAACAGCCGACGGCCGCTGCGCACCGCCCCGATCGGATCCTCCGTCGACGCGACCCCGCACGCGACGCCCTCGCCCAGCTCCAACTCGGCGGCGCGGCGGCACAGTTCGACCGCCGCGTCGACCACCTCGTCGGCGGGCGGGCCGACCGCGAGCAGACAGAACTCGTCGCCGCCGAGCCGCGCGGCGAGCGCGCCGGGCAGCATCGCCCCGCACAGCGACAGCACCGACCCGAAGCGCTCAAGCAGCCGGTCGCCCACGGCATGCCCCCGGGTGTCGTTGACGCGCTTGAGCCCGTTGAGGTCACAGACCACGAGGCTGACCACGACCCCGTCGCGCCGGTGCCGCTCGACCGCCTCGTCGAGCCGTACGTCGACGGCACGGCGGTTGGCGAGCCCGGTGAGCGCGTCCGTGAAGGCGAGCCGCCGCGCCTCCTCCAGCCGCTCGGTCTGCGCGATCCCGGCGGCGACGACGGAGGCCAGCACGGTCGCGAAGTCGGCGTCCTCCCGGCCGAACACCGGCGCGCCGACCGACCGCGCCACGTACAACTCACCCCACGCCCGCCCGTGCAGCACGATCGGGGCGACGACACAGCATCCGCGCCTACGACGCCGTAGGGCGGCCACGCGCTGGTGGCAGTAGCCGGGGCTGCCCGCGGCCGGGCCCTCGGCGGTCTCGACCCAGGCGTTGGGCTCGCCGCCACCGGCCCACCGTTCGTGCAGGAACTCGGTGATCTCCGGGAACTGGTGCACCGGGTAGGTCTCGCCGTCCGGGAACTCCTCCTCGCCCTCGGCGCGCTCCCCCACGTTCGCCAGGACCCGCAGCCGGCCCAGCTCCCGCTCCCACACCGACAGCGCGGCGAAACTCCCGTCCAGGGCCCGGCACGCACCGGCCGCCGCCGCCCGCCAGGACTCACGCGGGGTGTGCGCCGCCGCCATCCCCTGCGCCAGCTCCACCACGGCCGCCAGCCGCCTGTCCTCACCCATCACTCCAGGCTAGGGAGGTTTGCGACATAGCGGGACATTGATGCGGCGAACAGGTGTCGTGAACCTTGGGCTGCCTGCCGGGTGCGGGGAGGAAGGGG
>NZ_JBXVPZ010000509.1:0-6541 GCF_057961495.1 Streptomyces sp. P5F9
GCAGCAGCGCGTACGGGAGAGTGGTGAGGGTGGCGAGGGCGCCGATGAGGGCGGGCCCGGCGAGCAGGCCGATGCATCCGATGACCGCGACGGTGGCGACTGCGCGCGGGCCGCTGGCGCCGGCGGCGGTGATCAGGCTGGGGATGGTGACGGACAGGCCCAATCCGAAGGCCGTCCAGCCGCACAGGGCGAAGGTGATGGTGGAGCCGGCCAGGCCGGTGGAGAGGCCGAGCGCGGCCAGGGCGGCGCCGGTACGCACGACGGTGGGAGTGCCGAAGCGGGCGGTGAGCCGGTCTCCGGCGAGGCGACCTGTGGCCATGGCGGCGCTGTAGGCGGCGTACGCCGCGGCGCTGGTCGCGGCGGTCGCGCCGAGGTCGTGCAGGTGGACGGAGGCCCAGTCAGCCGCGGCTCCTTCGCCAAGCAGGGTGGCCGCCGCGAGCGCGCCCAGCAGCCACAACCGGGGCCGCGACAGACCCGCGCGCCGGTCCGAGACCGGTGCCACGCGGTTGTGTACGGGCTTCAGTTCGGGGCTGGCGAGAGTGTGGGTGAGCCGGGTCGTTGCACCTCCCGCCGCAGCGGCGCCGGCCCCGACGGCGGCGAACAGGACGGTGTGTGAGGTGTGGGCGGTGGCCGCGGCGAGCGCGGCGCCGATGAGGGCGCCGAGGCTGTTGTGGGTTCTCGCATCTCGTGTCATAGTGCGTCGCCCTGACCAGCAGGTTCCGGACTCGTCTCAGAGCGAGTCCCGACACCTTCGTCTCAACTCCTATGTCATTTCCTCAGGGCGGTGTCGGGGCTGTGCTGGAAGATGGAGACGTGCAGCTCCCCTATGTCTACCGCGTCACCAAGTACGACCCCGCCGACCGTGACGAACACGGGCACTACACCGGCACCGAGGACGCCGTCAGCGATCACGGGGAGATTGAGGCTGCCTATCTTCAGGCGGTCGCCGCCTTCGCCGGGGACACCGGCATCGGTCACCTTTCCGTACGTGAACCGCAGGTTCCGTCGTTCGCGCACCTCGGCGTTGAGCCGCCGGTGGACGGCTTCGGGTTGGACGGACTCTTCCCGGTCGGTCCGTCCGACTTCCACGACGGGGCGGAGGTGTCGCTCGATATCGGGCTGGAGCTGGTGCGGGTCATGCTGCGCGGCACCGGCGCCTGGTGCCGGCTGGAGGCAGAGGACAATTTCGCGGTCCACGTGGGATGGGACCAGTACCTCTACATCGGCAGTAGTCGGCCCTGCGAGGAGGCGCTGGCCCGAGCGCGCGGGCTGGGGCTGTTCCCGGAACGCCTGGAAGCCTCTCCGTACGACGTGGTGGTCGACGACAACGTTCAGCGACCCGGCGACGACGATTTCTGGGCCAGCCTGCGCTGGGCCGTCACCGTCGGCCGCGCCGGACTTCTGGAAGAGACCTACGTCGAAGGCCCCTCACGCTGGCACCGCCTCGACCGCGACACCGTCGACACGGTTCGCGCCAGGCTCGCTCCGCGTGCCCGGCTGGCGGTGTGGCCGGCCCTGTCCTCCGACATCGACGTCGTCCTCGGCTCACTTCCCGCCGAGGGGCTCGTCGAAGGCGTCTGGCAGGAGAAGGACGGCCGGATCGACAGCGCCGTCGTCGACGAGGACGAGTTCCCGAAACTGGCCGCCCGAATATCCGCTGCCGATGCTGCGGCACTCCTGTCCGTGTACGCCGATGAACGTACGCCGCTGTTCACCGCTGTCATGCCTGACAACGACGGAGTGGTACGGGCCCGCTGGCGGACCGAGCCGACGCCGAGCGACCTGAACTGGTCCTCCCTCAAGGCTCTCCACCAAGGGGACATCGTCACTGGCACGGTGACCCACATCGCCGACTTCGGCGTCACCTTCGTGGACATCGGCGGCGTCAAAGCGATGATCAATATCCCCGAGCTGTCATGGCGACCTGTCGACCACCCCGCCGACGTCGTCTCCGTCGGTCAGGAGATCACTGCCGAAATTCTCGACGTCGACCTCATCCGTGAACGCGTATCACTGTCCCTGAAGGCCCTGCACGATGATCCGATGCCGCTACTGACCGGGCAGATCGGCCAGACGATCGTCGGCCGAGTCACCAAACTTGTACCCCTCGGCGCCTTCGTACGCATTGAAGAAGTGGAGAACGGACTCGAAGGGCTGGTGCACAACTCCGAACTGGCCGACGGCTACTCAGACAGCCTCCAGGTGGGTGACGCCCTACCGGTCAGGATCCTGGAAATCGACCCGATACGACGTCGAATCACCCTCTCGCACCGGCAAGCTGCCTCAGAGCTCTAACCGGGCCGTGCTGCTGCTCAGGGTTCCGGGATAAAACCTGCTGCCCAGCCAGTCTCACGGCGATGTCGTATCCGACATTGCCCGCGAGATTCCGACACGAGGGAAGAGACCCTACAGCTGTATGTAGGTTCTCGCCGCCCGTGTCGGATGTCGACCTCATGGCCTGCGACTTCGTCCGCTGTCTCACGACGTGTCGGACGCTGGAGTCTCACGCCGGTGTCGTCTGCTTGACCGTCCGCGCAAGGCGGCTCGGGCCGTCGGACCTCTGACCTGGGCGGTCTCACGGCCGGTGTCGCATCCGGCATCGATCCGACATCGACCGTGAGATTCCGACACGGGAAATGAGATCCCACACTGTAACTCGCGTGCAGCCCGGCCATGACCGGACGTCCGAAGGCGTCTTGGCAGCTGACCGCGGCGGCATTGGCGGCGACGTCGAGAACACCGTGCGCGGCGCCGAACACGAACGCCGCCACCAGCAGGTTCCCCAGGCTGCGGCAGGCCCCGAGGACGGCGAGGCAGGCGGCAAGACTGATCGCCCCGCCGGTCAGCAGGGCGGGCAGACGGGACGGATGGGCGAGGCGTCCACCCGTCTTCAGTCCGGCGACCATGCCGACGGCGGCAGCCAACAGGACCAGGGCGAGCCCGGCGGTGCTCACCTCGGCGGCGTGCTGGACGGCGGGCATGCGTGCACCCCAGACGGCCGTCACCACACCCAGGCTGGCGAAGTACCCGGTCAGCAGGCGGCGGCTGCGCGCCAGTTCGGGCGCCGCGGCCTGGTTCACGCGTCGTTCTCCCGCGTGGCCGGGGCCTCCTGCGCGACCGGATCCACCTGGATGTCGAGGTTGCGGTACGCCTCCTGGGCGCGGGCCCGGACGACGGTGGCGGTCGGCCCGGTGGTGATCAGGTAGCCGATGCGGGCGGTGAACAGGTGGCCGCCGTCCTGGGGCAGCACGAGCGGGTCACCGGCCTGCCGCTGGAAGCGCACGCGTTCCACTCCCCCGGTGGGTTTCGTAACCCGGCGGGCGGTGAGGGTGCCGGAGTAGGCGGGGTAGATGAAGCGGATCGCCGCGGCCTGCCGGCGGGTGGGCGTCAGGTCGGGGGTACGTCCGCAGGCAATGTCGGCGGCCACGCGGGCGAGGTCGACGCCGGTGGCCAGGTGGACGAGATGGCTGATCATGTCGCCGGCGATCCGGGCATTGACCTCGATGAGGCGGGGGCGTCCGTCGACCACGCGGATCTCGATGTGGCTGACGCCGTCGGTGACTCCTAGGGCGTCGATGGCCGCGACGGCGGCCGGGGCAACGGTGGCGAGAAGCGGGTCGTTCGCGTCGACCGCGTGCGCCAACTCTTCGAAGTAGGGCGGCATGCCGACGGTCTTGCGGGTGACGGCGACGACGGTGGTCTGCCCCTGGTGGGTGACGCACTCGACGCTCACTTCCGGGCCGTCGAGGTATTCCTCGACCAGGACCTGGGTGCTTTCCACGCCATGGTCGGCGGTCTTGGCGGCGAAGGCGTACGCCACGGGCAACTGGTCGGCGGTGTCGACGCGGATGACACCCATACTCGCGGCGTGCGCGGCGGGTTTGAGGACGACGGGGAAGCCGATACGCCGGGCGGCAGCGTGCCCCTCGGGCTCGCTGCGCACGCTGACGGAGGCGGCGGAGGGCACCCCGTGGCGGGCGAACAGGCCGCGGCTGATGTGCTTGTTGCGGCAGCCCTGGAGAGCCTCCGGAGGAGTGGTGGGCAGGCCGAGTCGGCGGGCCAGGCGGGCGACGGGGACGAGGTACCACTCGGTCCACGTCATCACGCCGGCCAGCTCATGCCGCTCGGCGAGCGCGCGCCCGGCCGCGGTCAGCGCCGCCTGATCGGCGGGGTCGGCGACCTCGTGGTCAAGGAGGAACTCCTTCTCCCAGGTCGGCGCGGCGCCGGAGATCAGGACGACGTCGTAGTGGGCGGCGACGTTCTGAAGGCAGGTGCCGCGATACGCCTGGGCCTCCAAATCGGCTGCGGCCACGACCAGGACGACAGGGCGAGAGGACATCAAGGCTCCAAACGGTTTGGGGGAAGGGAGAGTTGAGGCAGGGCATCTGAATCAGGGTGTGCGGCGGCGGCGTAGCTCGAAGGCGGACGCCCACTGGGGGTGGTCCTCGATCAACCTGCGGGCGTACAGGGAGGCGAAGGAGTTGTTCAGTCCGCGCACGCCCGCCGGCAGCTGCCAGCGCAGGTCCTCGAACAACGCCTTCAGCCCGACCCTGGTGGCCCCGGCGGCGAGCCGGTCGGCCGTCAAACGCTCCAGCGCGCGGTAGACGTAGGGGTGCTCGGCGTCGAAGGCCAGAAAGCGGTCGGTCAAGGTCGGACGCGAGCCCGCTCGAAACGACGGTCGGGCTACCGGCAGGGCGTAGCGGCCGGCAGGGATGCGGGATGTGGGCGTGGCGGCGGTCTCCGTGGGGTGTTCCGGGAGGTCAGGCGAAAGAGGTGCGCAAGGCGGGAGCGGTGCGCAGTCGGGCGAAGGCGGCGAAGAGGCCCAGGGCCTGCAGTGCGGCGCACAGGGTGATCACGTGGCCGAGCTGGGCGGGCGGCACGGCGGCGACGAGGACACCGGCGAGGGGGAAGGGCAGCAGGAGCAGCAGGATGGTCAGCGACAGGGTGGCGCCGAACACCGGGGCGGGGATGAGACGGGAGCGCAGGGTGCGCAGCACGACGGCCAGGCCGCCCTCGCCGGCCATGAGGACGGCGATCAGGGCGAGGTAGGTGCCGTAGGTGTCGGTGAAGGAGACGGCCAGGCACGCTGAGGCGACGATCGTGGCGGACAGGGCGCCGATGGGCCACAGGCCGACGCGGTCGATCGCCCGGCGGCACAGGGCGACCGCGAGGAGAGAGGCGACGGCGGCTGCCGACCAGATGAGGCCGACGTCGGCCGGGGAGTGTCCGAGCTGCTTGACGACGATCACCGGGGTGGCGGCCTGCAGCAGACCGACGGTCAGGTTGGAGATGGTCAGTCCGGCCACCAGCCAGCCGAGAGCCGGTAGCTCGCGGAGGGTCGACCAGCCGGTGTGCAGCCCCGTAAGGGCTGGCTGCGGCACGGAGGGCTTGCTCTGGTGGCGCTGGCGCGGGGCCAGGAGGCTGGTGAGCAGCGAGAAGGCGGCGATCACGATCAGCATTCCGGCGGCGGCGGCCCGCTGCAGGAGCAGCCCGGCGAGCGCGGGGCCGCCCAGGGTGGCGATCTGGTCGATGCCGAGCAGCACGGATTGAACGCGGTGGGCGCGCTCACCGGCCTCGCGGCCGACGATCCCGCCCGCGGTCTCGGCCGCGAGGTAGGAGCATTCAGTGAGGATCCCGGTGGACGCGGCAAGCAGCATGACGGTGACCGTCGTGCCGTATCCCGCTGCCTGCGTCGGCAAGATGAACGCGGCGGCCAGGACGACCAGGGCCCGGCCCGCGGAGGCAAGGCGGAGCACGGCGGTGGTGCCGTGGCGGTCGACCAGCGCCCCGGCGAAGGCGAACGCGCCCAGTCGCGGCACCCATTCCAACGCGACCGCAAGGCCGGTCAGGGCGGCGGAGTCGGTGGTGGCCAGCACCAGCAGCGGGATGCCGTAGGTGGCCATGGCGGACGCTGCGGCGTCCGTGCTGCGTGGCAGGTAGATGCCGCGCAGCAGCGTGGGGACTGGCCGGCGGGCATGCCGCGGTCCGACACGGGATCTCACGCAGCGCGCCCCTCTTCCTGCGCCGCGTGGGAGGAGCGGGCAACGTTCTGGTGCAGGACGCGCGGGTGCGCCCTGAGCCACTCGGAGAGCGCCGCGCGCGCAGGTGACGGTTCGGTCGCTGTGCCGGAGTGTTCCCAGTCGCCGTCCTGGGTCTGGAGGGCGTACTGGACGCGTGCGACGAAGTCGCTTCTCGGGCTGGGGAGTTGGCGGCTGCGGGCCCAGCGTGCGGCGGTGTCGTACAGCTCGGCAAGGTCCTGGCCGCTCGCGGTGAGCTGGTAGCGGGCCGAGGCGTGGCCGCGGGCGTGGATGACGCCGAGGTCGCGTGCGGTGTCGATGGCGTGGCGCAGTTGTCCGAGGGGGAGGTCGCCGAGGGCGCCCTGCAGGCTGCCGCGGTGGCGGCTGATGGGGCCGTTGTCGTCGATCTCGGTGACCAGGCGTATCAGGCCCGGCAGAGACAGGGTTCGGATCGCGCGGCACTCGCGCGGAGGGCTGGTGGGCGAGGAGACGGTCATCGGCGCGGGCCTCCTGCCGGGGTGATG
>NZ_JBXVPZ010000510.1:0-6478 GCF_057961495.1 Streptomyces sp. P5F9
GGGTGCCCGAGGTGCGGGGCGAGGGAAATCGGGCGGGTCCGTCTGCCGCGAGTTCGAGCCGAGCAGGGCCAGTCAGGGCTGTGTGCCGGGAAGTACGCGCGGCTTTAGACCGGGCGGCCGGATGAACGGCGGCGCGGGCGAGTGAGATCGCACGGGTCCGTGTGCCGGGCGTTCGGGCGGAGCAGGACGGTCACGGCTGTGCGCCAGGAAGTACGAACGGCTTGAGACCAGCGGGCCGGAGGACCGGAGGCGCGCGACAAATGACATCGGACGGGCCCATACACCTGAGCGTTCGGACCGAACAGAACCGGTCAGGGCTGTGCGCCCGGAAGTACGGACCGCTTGGGACCAGCGGGCCGGAGGACCGGAGGTACTGGACACATGACATCGGACGGGCCCATGCACCTGAGAGTTCGGACCGAATAGAACCGGTCAGGGCTCTGCGCCGGGCAGCACGGACCGCTTGGGACCAGGCGGGCCTTTGGGATGGGCATCACGAAGGCCCTTGTCTGCGATCCGCAGGGCAGGGGCTCGTGGCGCCGGGCCGGGTGCTCAGCCCGTCTTGCGGCCCCACAGTGGGCCGAAGCGGGCCCACTCCTCGTCCCACTGGTCCATGCGCCGGCGTTCCAGCCGGCCGCGCAGGGCCCGGGCGCTGACGTAGGGGACAGCTGCCGCGCCCACGCCCAGGAGGGTGCCGATCATCACGGCCCGCAGCTTGGCCTGCGAGGCGCTGGCGGGCTTGGTGACCAGGTGGCCCTGCGGGTCGGTCCAGACGGTCACCGGAGTGCCTATCGCGCTGCCGGAGGGGACGCGTATCTGGCCGGTGTGCGAGGAGCCGTTCACGGCCGTCCAGCGGACCTTCGCCCAGACCGGTTCGCCGCTCGTCCTGCCGGAGTTCGCCGGGGCGGGGCCGGGCGCGTCCTGGACCACCAGGGCCACCACGGGTTTCCAGTCGACGCGTTCCTGGGCCAGCTCGTGTTCGACGGACTGGGTCGCCGTCAGACCGGCGAGCACCCCGGCGAGGACGGTGATCAGCCAGGCGCCGAGCACGATCCACGATTCCACCGCATCGGCACGGCGCTTGAGCGGATTCCGCCGCCACCGCCACAGCCACACCTTCGGACCTCGGAACGCCATCGAAGGCATCCTCCTCATGAACGCACTGACATGCCGAACCGCCCTCCCATACGGGAGACGTCTCCTCGATGCTCACGACGAATACCCCGACTCGACGTTCCCATGGCTGCCAGGACTCCCGCAGGCGCTTCGCCCCAAGCCCCCGCACATCCGCCCCCACAGCCCGATATCACCATCTTGACCTGCGGTGATGCCGGTTCCAGGGGTGACTGTCAGTGGTGGGGTGCAGACTGGGCGGTGACGGGGGCAAAGTCGCCAAAAACGCAGCGGAGGTGATCGGCATGACGGAGGTCCTGCTCGCGGTGGGCACGCGAAAAGGCCTGTTCATCGGGCGCAGGCGGGGTGGGGTCTGGGAGTTCGACGAGAGTCCGTACTTCAACGCGCAGGCGCTGTATTCGGTCGCCGTCGACACTCGCGGTCCCACACCGAGACTGCTGGCCGGTGGTGACAGCTCTCACTGGGGCCCGTCCGTGTTCCACTCCGACGACCTCGGCCGGACGTGGGCCGAGCCGGCGCGGCCCGCGGTCAAGTTCCCGAAGGACACGGGGGCTTCGCTGGAGCGGGTGTGGCAGCTGCACCCGGCGGCCGCGGAACCCGATGTGGTGTACGCGGGCACGGAGCCGGCCGCGCTGTTCCGCTCCGAGGACCGCGGCGAGAGCTTCGAACTCGTCCGTCCTCTCTGGGAACACCCCACGCGTTCGCGGTGGGTTCCGGGCGGTGGCGGGGAAGGCCTGCACACCGTCCTCACCGACGAGCGGGACCCGCGCGCCGTGACGGTCGCCGTCTCGACGGCCGGGGTGTTCCGCACCGGTGACGGGGGCGAGAGCTGGGCGCCGTCCAACTCCGGTGTCTCGGCGGTGTTCTTGCCGGATCCGAACCCGGAGTTCGGCCAGTGCGTGCACAAGATCGCGCAGGACGCGGCGACCCCCGACCGGCTGTATCTGCAGAACCACTGGGGCGTGTACCGCAGCGACGACGCGGGCGCGCACTGGACGGACATCGGCGCGGGCCTGCCGTCCACGTTCGGCTTCGCCGCGGCCACCCACCCCCATCGCGGCGACACGGCGTACGTGTTCCCGATCAACGCCGACGCGGACCGCGTGCCCGCCGAGCACCGGTGCCGGGTCTTCCGTACGGCGGACGCGGGCCGGAGTTGGGAGGCGCTGTCGGCGGGCCTGCCGACCGAGGACCACTACGGCACGGTGCTGCGCGACGCGATGTGCACGGACGGCGCGGACCCGGCGGGCGTGTACTTCGGCAATCGCAACGGCGAGGTGTTCGCGTCGGACGACGACGGGGACAGCTGGCGGCAGTTGGCGTCCCATCTCCCGGACGTGCTGTGCGTGCGCGCGGCGGTGGTCGCGTGAGGCTGGGAACTTCCGGAACGGCAACTCCCGCCAGGGCGGGCTTCGTTCACACGCGCCCACGGTTCGGTCGTTGTCGATCGGGCCGCGACCACCGGTTGATCGCCGGGCCCCGTACAGCAGTAGGGTGACGCCCGTGGCACCACGACCGTTGCATGAGATCGTCGAACCGGGCTGGGCGAAAGCCCTGGAACCCGTGGCCGGACGCGTCGCCGGGATGGGGGACTTCCTGCGCGCGGAGATCGCCGCCGGGCGCACCTATCTACCGGCCGGACCGAATGTCCTGCGAGCCTTCCAGCAGCCCTTCGACGACGTCCGCGTCCTGATCGTCGGGCAGGACCCTTATCCGACTCCGGGGCACGCGGTGGGGCTGTCGTTCTCGGTGGCCCCCGACGTACGCCCGCTGCCGCCGAGTCTGCTCAACATCTACCGGGAGCTGAACACGGACTTGGGGCTGCCCCAGCCGTCCAACGGCGATCTGACCCCGTGGAGCCAGCAGGGGGTGCTGCTGCTCAACAGGGCGCTCACCACGGCCCCGCGCAGTCCGGCCGCCCATCGCGGCAAGGGCTGGGAAGAGGTCACCGAGCAGGCGATACGGGCGCTGGCGGCACGCGGCAAGCCTTTGGTGTCGATCCTGTGGGGCCGTGACGCCCGCAACCTCCGGCCCCTCCTCGGCGACCTGCCCTCGGTGGAGTCCTCGCACCCGTCCCCGATGTCGGCCGACCGCGGCTTCTTCGGCTCCCGCCCCTTCAGCCGCGCCAACGACCTGCTGGTCCGGCAGGGAGGACAACCGGTGGACTGGCGTCTGCCGTGACGGTTTTGGGGGACGGTTCACCGGATGCCATGGGCAGGTTCCTCGCCGTGGACTCGGGAGGCTCCGGGCTCCGGGTCGTCGTGGGCGAGGTCGGCAGTGGCCGAAGATCGGGCCCGCTCTCGTCCGGGGAACCCGTTCGGACCGGTGCCCGTGGGATCGATCCCGGGCATTTCATGGAGCAACTGGCGCCCATGGTGAGGGCGTTGGCCGAAAGAGGTGCGCTGTCCGAGGTGGGCACGGCCGTCATCGGGGCAGCCGGGCTCGCCACGCTCGGGGACGGGTTGCGGGCCGAGTTGCCGGGGGCGTTGGCGCGAGAGTTCGGGGTGCGGACCGTCGCGCTCGCCGCTGATGCCGTCACCGCTTATGTGGGCGCTCTCGGGGCGCGGCCCGGTGCCGTGGTCGCCGCCGGTACCGGGCTGATCGCGATCGGCACCGATCTCACCGGGTGGCGAAGAGCCGACGGTTGGGGGCATCTGCTCGGCGACTGCGGTGGCGGGGCCTGGATCGGGCGGGCCGGGCTGGAGGCGGCGCTGCGGGCGTACGACGGGCGGGACGGTGGTTCCGGGGCGTTGTTGAGCTGTGCCGAGGAGCGGTTCGGGGCGATGACGGGGTTGCCGGGGCAGTTGTATCCGCGGTCGGACCGGGTCGCCGTACTCGCGGCCTTCGCGCCCCGTGTCGCCGAGTGCGCGTCCGGTGACCCGGTGGCGGACGGCATCCTGCGCGCCGCCGCCCGGCACATGGCCGAGTCCGCCGTCGCGGTCTGCCCGGCCACCGGCGAACCCCAAGTCGCGCTCACCGGTGGCCTGTTCAAGATGGGCGAGCCTCTCCTCGTACCGCTGCACGAGGAGTTGGCGAAACGGCTGCCGCATGCGCGGGTGGTTCCGGCGGAGGGTGATCCGCTGGACGGTGCCGTGCGGATCGCGCGTGATCTTGCCGCGGGCGCGCTCGCTCTGCCGTGTGACGGCGTGATGTTGTCCGTGGTGAGCTCAAAGGGACAAGGTGATCGCTTCTGATCCGTACGTAACTCATCAGACAAAACAGGACGGATACCGCTCACCTGCACCCTCCCCGAACAGGGGAGCCCAGGAAGCCAGTAACATGCCTCGCCATGAGCTCCCCCACTGGGCCCGCGTCCGGCCTGCCAGTACGAATGCCGCGACCTCGCCAGCCCGGGCGGCACCGCCGACCCGAGCAGCTGGCGGCTCCCGAGGGCGCGCCCGCGCTGGTCCTCGCCGTGCCGGGCACGCCCAGCGCGGCCACGCGCAGCCTCGCCGAGGAGGTCGTGAGCATCGCGCGCTCCGAGCTGCCCGGTCTCGACGGCCGCATCGGTTATCTCGACGGGGACGACTCCGAGTTCCCCACGCTGACGTCCGTGCTCGCGCACGCCGCCGAGGAGCGCACCGCCCGCTTCGAGCAGGCCAGGGCCGCCGGCGCCGACGTCCAGGAGCCCGACGGGCCGGTGGCCGTCGTCGTGCCGCTGCTCGCCGGTCCGGACAGCGCGCTGCTGCGCCAGGTTCGCCAGGCCGTCATGGACAGCCGGGTCGCGGCCGACCTGACCGATGTGCTCGGCCCGCACCCGTTGCTCGCCGAGGCGCTGCACGTGCGGCTGTCCGAGGCGGGTCTGGCCCGTGCCGACCGTGCCCGGCTGTTCACCGTGGCGACCGCAGCGGACGGCATCATCCTCGCGTCCGTGGGAGGCGAGGAGGCCGTGCAGGCGGCCGGTATCACCGGCATGCTGCTCGCCGCGCGTCTCGCCGTGCCGGTGATGGCTGCGGCTCTGGACCAGGAAGGTTCCATCGCGGCCATCGCGGAGCAGCTGCGCGGGTCGGGTTCGCAGCAGCTGGCGCTGGCGCCGTATCTGATCGGCCCCGAGATCGACCCGGGTCTGCTGCAGGGGGCCGCCGCCGAGGCCGGCTGTGCCGCCGCCGAGGCGCTCGGTCCGTACCCGGCGATCGGCAAGCTCGCGCTCGCCAAGTACACGACGGCGCTGGGCATCGCCCCGCCGCAGCAGCAGGGCGCGCCGGTTCGCTGATCCACCCCGCACGCGTCACGCCGTAGCGCCGAAAGGGCCCCTCCTCATGCGGGAGTGGGCCCTTCGGCATGCATGCCTGGCAAACACGTCGGATTCAGTCGAAGACCACGCAGGACGCGGCGGTCACCTTGATCGAGCCGCCGCGGCGGGGGACGCCCGTGGCGGGGTCGACGGTGAACCACGTCACGTCACCGGAGCGTTCGTTGGCCACGTACAGGTGGCCCCGGGCCTCGGTGATCGCGCGTGGCCAGTGGCCTTCGCAGGGCACCGTGCCGATCAGTCGCAGCCCGTCGCCCTCGACGGCGAGTACGGAGAGCACGTCCTCGCCGCGGGTCGCCGTCCAGACGAAGCGGCCGTCCGGCGAGGTCACGATGCCCGAGGGGTAGGCGGCGTCGCCGTCCGGCGGGCCGGGCAGGACCGGCACCTCGGTCAGCGGTTTGAGTGAGCCGCTCCCGGCGTCCCAGCGGCAGACGGTGACGGTCGGCGTGAGTTCGTTGAGGACGTAGGCGTGCGCGCCGTCGGGGTGGAAGGCCAGGTGGCGGGGGCCCGAGCCGGGCCGTAGCGCGATCTCGCGGTGCGGTACGGGGCGTCCGTCGTCCAGCGTGCACACCCGCACGGAGTCGGTGCCGAGGTCGACGCTGACCACCCAACGGCCGCTCGGGTCGGGCTGGATCTGGTGGGCGTGCGGACCCTGCTGGCGCTGCTGGTGCGGGCCGGAGCCGGTGTGCCGGAGCTGCCCGGAGGGGCGGCTCGCCAGGGTGCCGTCGGGGCGGACCGGCACAGCGGTGACGCTGCCGGAACCGTAGTCGGCGGTCAGGACGTGCCCCGCGAACAGGCTCAGGTACGTCGGCCCCGCGCCGCCCACGCGCACCGGCGCCCCCAGCAGCTCAGGCTTGTCGCCGTTCACGCGGTACGCGGCCACCGCGCCCTCGGCCGTCTCGCTGACGGCGTAGAGGGTGTCCCCGTCGGGTGCCAGGGCGAGATACGAGGGGTCGGGGACGCCGTCAACGCTGCTCAGGACGGTCAGCGCACCGCTGTCCGCGTCCACGGCAGCCGCGACGACACCCGGGCCGCCCGCCGCCGTGAACGACCCGATGAAGGCCCGCCGCCCCCGCCTGCCGCCGTCTGCCA
>NZ_JBXVPZ010000511.1:0-6468 GCF_057961495.1 Streptomyces sp. P5F9
GGCCGCGGCCAGTTCGGGGGACTCGCCGGCGAACTCGTCGGCGTCCGCGGAGAACTCGGTGACCGGCTCCAGCGGTTCGAGGCCCACGAAGTCGCTCTGGCGGGGTAGGAACAGCTCACTGTCCGGCAGACCCAGCAGGGTCGGCACCTCGGTGTCGCGGGCTTCCTGGGCGGCCCAGAAGGCTCGCGCCTCGGCCAGTTCCCGTTCCCGCTCCTCGGCCAGCGCCTCGGCCACGGCGGCGCGTATCTCATCCGCGTCGGTGTGGCTGCGGGCGGCGGGCACGAGCGCCCGTACGGCGGCGGCCCGGCCCTCGGCGAGTTCGGTGTGCAGGGCTGCTACCTGGCGACGGAGCACCAAGAGGGTGCGCAGGACGGCGACGCCCACGGCGCCTGTGGCGGCCGTGGTGAGCAGCAAAGCGATCGGCATGGCGCTCACTGACGTACTCCCGGTTCAAAGTCGACCCCCGACTTCCTACATCAGCTTGAAGGGCGGACTAACCAGCTGTCAGTGCGTAACGTCACGAAACGGGCAGGACTTTGGGCCCGATGTTTGGTGGTGAAACGGTCCTGACCTGGGAAAATCCCTCTTCGAAGGGAGATAGGTCACATCCTGGGGGAGATTGGATCACAAATCGACCCAGAACCCAGGTGGTTACTGGGTTCCGGGCCAAGAGGTGACGCAAAGTTCCCGTGCGGCTACGGGGAGTTGGTCAGCTGAGGCGCTCGATGACCATCGCCATGCCCTGGCCGCCGCCCACGCACATCGTCTCCAGACCGAACTGCTTGTCGTGGAACTGGAGGGAGTTGATCAGCGTGCCGGTGATGCGGGCGCCGGTCATGCCGAAGGGGTGGCCGACGGCGATCGCGCCGCCGTTCACGTTCAGCTTCTCCAGCGGGATGTCCAGGTCGCGGTAGGACGGGATCACCTGGGCGGCGAACGCCTCGTTGATCTCGAACAGGTCGATGTCGTCGACGGTGAGACCGGCGCGGCCCAGCGCCTGCTTCGACGCCTCGACCGGGCCGAGGCCCATGATCTCGGGGGAGAGGCCGGAGACTCCGGTCGACACGATCCGGGCCAGGGGCGTGAGGCCGAGCTCGCGGGCCTTGGTGTCGCTCATGATGACGACCGCGGCGGCGCCGTCGTTCAGCGGGCAGCAGTTGCCGGCCGTGACCAGGCCGTCGGGGCGGAACACCGGCTTCAGGCCGGACACGCCCTCCAGGGTGACGCCGGCGCGCGGGCCGTCGTCCTTCGACACGACCGTGCCGTCGGGCAGCGTGACCGGGGTGATCTCGCGCTCCCAGAAGCCGTTCTTGATGGCTTCCTCGGCGAGGTTCTGCGAGCGGACGCCGAACTCGTCCATGTCCTGGCGGGTGACGCCCTTGATCCGGGCCAGGTTCTCCGCGGTCTGGCCCATCGCGATGTACGGGTCGGGGAGCAGGCCGTCCTCGCGCGGGTCGTGCCAGGTCGCGCCCTCGCTCGCGGCGACCTCGGCGGTGCGGGCCTCGGCCTCGGCGAAGACCGGGTTGTGCGTGTCCGGGAGGCTGTCGGAGTTGCCCTTCACGAACCGGGACACCATCTCGACACCGGCCGAGATGAAGACGTCGCCCTCGCCGGCCTTGATGGCGTGCAGGGCCATGCGGCTGGTCTGGAGGGACGAGGAACAGTAACGGGTGATCGTGCAGCCCGGCAGGTGGTCCATGCCCATCTGTACGGCGACGATCCGGCCGAGGTTGCTGCCCTGCTCGCCGCCGGGGAGGCCGCAGCCGAGCATCAGGTCCTCGATGAGCTTCGGGTCCAGCTCGGGGACCTTGGCGAGGGCGGCCTGGATGATCGTGGCGGTGAGGTCGTCGGGGCGCAGGTCCTTGAGCGAGCCCTTGAAGGCGCGGCCGATGGGGGAGCGGGCGGTCGAGACGATGACGGCTTCGGGCATCACGGCTCCATTGGCGTACGTACGGTGATGTGCGGGGCTTCTTGGGAAGTTACCCGTACGTATGGCCCAGGTCACGGGGATCGCTGTGTGACCCGTGCCGCAGTTTTCTAAGCGCTTGCTTGGCTCGCAGGTCACCTCGGCAGACTGGCCGTGCCAGGGGGCTCCGCCCCCTGGCCCCCCGGGCCTATGCCCACCCACCACCCGACTCGGTCGGCCGAGAAGTCACCGAAATGGGCGAGTGAACCGGCGACGTCTCCGGAACCCGGCGCCTCTTCCGCCGCTTCAGCAACGCCCACGGGCCCCGCGGCCCCGTCGGCATCGCCGCCGTGACCTCCGTGCCCGCCTCCGACGCCGCCTCCGCGGCGGCCCGGGCCACCGGCAGGAAGCCCTCGCGGCGGGACGCGTCCGGGCGGTCCTCCTCGGCCGGCCAGAGGCCCAGGGCGGCGCACACCGTCGGCAGGACGGCCATCGCCGCCGTCGCGTAGCCCTCCGCCGAGGGGTGGAAGTTGTCCGGGCCGAACAGCTCGCGGGGGTTCGCCGCGAACTCGGGGCCCAGCAGGTCGCCCAGCGACACCGTGCGCCCGCCCTGCTCGACCGTGCCGATCGTCTGGGCCGCCGCCAGCTGTCTGGACGCCCGGCGGGCCAGCCAGCGCAACGGCTGCTGGACCTGCTCGACCGTCCCCAGGTCGGGACAGGTGCCGACGACCACCTCGGCGCCGGCCGTGCGCAGCCGCCGTACCGTCGCCGAGAGGTGACGGACCGAGCGGGTCGGGTGCATGCGGTGGGTGACGTCGTTCGCGCCGATCATGATCACGCAGACGTCGGGCACCCGGGTGGTGTCCGCGAGGGCCAGCGCCACCTGGCGGTCCAGGTCGTCGGACTGGGCGCCGGGGAGGGCCACGTTGTGCAGCTCGACCGGGCGTTCCGCGACCGCCGCCAGGCCCGAGGCCAGCAGCGCGCCCGGGGTCTGGGCCGCCCGGTGGACACCCTGCCCGGCCGCCGTGGAGTCGCCGAGCATGGTCAGCCGGATCGGGAGTTCACCCGGGGAGTCGTAGACATGGCCGTACCGGCCGTCGGCGCTCGGCACATGGTTGCCGGTGCCGTGGCCGTTGCCCACGTGCCGTTTCACGAAGCGGACCTCGGCCAGCACCAGCCCGACCGCCGCCGCGCCCACCAGTCCGACCCCGCCACCGCCGTACGCCGCACCGGCCGCGATCCGCCGGGCCACCCGCGCCCTCGACATCCTCGTCATACGCCGCCGCCACCTCCTCTGAGCCGTCATCCACTCCTTGCCCCGAACAGCACGTCGCCCAATCTCAACGGGCGGTGAACGTCATTTCCGGGCCTTAGGCTGGCGTGACCCATATCGACCACTTCTTTGCAGCAACCGGAGACAACGGTGCAATTCCACGACTCGATGATCAGCCTCGTCGGCAACACCCCACTGCTGAGGCTCAACAGCGTGACCGCGGGCATCCAGGCGACCGTTCTGGCCAAGGTGGAGTACTTCAACCCCGGCGGATCCGTGAAGGACCGCATCGCGCTGCGCATGATCGAGGCGGCCGAGAAGAGCGGGGAGCTCCAGCCCGGCGGCACCATCGTCGAGCCGACCAGCGGCAACACCGGCGTCGGCCTGGCCATCGTCGCCCAGCAGAAGGGGTACCACTGCATCTTCGTGTGCCCCGACAAGGTGTCCACCGACAAGATCAACGTGCTGCGCGCGTACGGCGCCGAGGTGGTCGTGTGCCCGACCGCGGTGGACCCCGAGCACCCGGACTCGTACTACAACGTCTCCGACCGGCTGGTCCGCGAGACGCCGGGCGCCTGGAAGCCGGACCAGTACTCCAACCCGAACAACCCGCTCTCCCACTACCACTCGACCGGCCCCGAGCTCTGGGAGCAGACCGAGGGGAAGATCACCCACTTCGTGGCCGGCGTGGGGACCGGCGGGACCATCTCCGGCACCGGGCGCTACCTCAAGGACGCCAGCGAGGGCCGGGTGCAGGTCGTGGGCGCCGACCCCGAGGGGTCCGTCTACTCCGGCGGGTCCGGGCGGCCGTATCTCGTCGAGGGTGTCGGTGAGGACTTCTGGCCGACCGCCTACGACCGGACCGTCGCGGACGAGATCGTCGCCGTGTCCGACAAGGACTCCTTCCAGATGACCCGCCGGCTGGCGAAGGAGGAGGGGCTGCTGGTCGGTGGCTCCTGCGGGATGGCCGTCGTGGCGGCGCTGCGGGTGGCCGAGCGGCTCGGGCCGGACGATGTAGTGGTCGTCCTGCTGCCCGACAGCGGCCGTGGGTACCTTTCAAAAATCTTCAACGACGAGTGGATGGCCGACTACGGCTTCCTGGAGGACGAGGGTCCCAGCGCCCGCGTCGCCGACGTCCTCAACGACAAGGTGCACGGCGCCATCCCGTCCCTTGTACACATGCACCCGGACGAGACCGTCGGCGAGGCCATCGAGGTGCTGCGCGAGTACGGCGTCTCGCAGATGCCGATCGTGAAGCCGGGCGCCGGCCACCCGGACGTCATGGCGGCGGAGGTCGTCGGCTCGGTCGTCGAACGGGAGCTGCTGGACGCCCTGTTCACCCAGCGCGCCTCGCTGACCGACCCGCTGGAGAAGCACATGTCGGCCCCGCTGCCGCAGGTCGGTTCCGGTGAGCCGGTGGGCGACCTGATGACCGTGCTCGGCGGCGCCGACGCGGCGATCGTCCTGGTCGAGGGCAAGCCGACCGGTGTCATCAGCAGGCAGGACCTGCTGTCCTTCCTCGCCAAGGGCGGGAAGCAGTAGGAAACGTCCGGTGAACGGGCCGTGTCGACGGCGACTTTGCGGTTGCCCACCGAAACGGTGGACTTCGCGGAAGTGGTACGAGCGCGTCACGTCCACGCAGCACACGCTTAACAAGCGTCGGGCACATTAGTGGATGTCGGCAGGGCGGGAGCGGCTCCCCGCCTCGCCGGCACAAAAACGGCGTCACGGACCTCCGGAGCGGCTCCCGGACCTCCACCGACGCCTAGGACGCGCACGCCCGGCCCTGACCCGGCACGCGTCCCTCGCGGGGACCGCCGTCGTCCCGCCCTCCCGGCAACGGGGGGTGCGGCGGTCCCCGCGCATAGCTTTCTCACCGGCCCCGGCCTCAGCCGTTCGCGGCGTTGGGCGGCCTGTCCGCAAGGCGTGACCGGGATGGTCAGCCCTCCCACTCGCTGTCCTGGGAGGACTTGTGGCGCCGTCCGCCGAAGAGTCCCGGGTTGGTGCGGGCGGCCTGGACGGCGTTGACGCCGACGATGCCGGCCCAGGCCACCAGCAGGCCGGGGAGGTGGGCGATGCCGCCGCCGATCGCGGAGAGCGGGATCGCCAGGACCATCGAGACGATGCCGAAACCGAAGCGTTCGCCCCAGGAGTCGGTGGGCTTCGGCCCGCGCGAGCCGCGCGCGACCACCATCTGCTGCTCGGCCATCTGCCGGCGCACCCGGCGCTCCACCGCGCCGTCGATACGCTGGTCGACCTTCTCCAGGAACGAGTCGACCAGCGCCGACTCGTACTCGTCGCCGAGTTCCCTGCGCGCCTGCAGGGTGGCGTTGAGTTCCTTCTTGAGTTCGACGTCGTTCGCGTCCATTCCCGTCATGCGCCTCAGATTAGGGAGCCGCCGCGCCGGCCGCACTGGGGATAGCCCCCCTGTTGGAAGTCGGGTTCACCGGGAGCACGCCGAGCGACTCCAGCACCCTGCGATGACCGTGCTCCACACCGGAGATCCGGACCTCGATACCCCGGTCCCGCAGTTCCCCGACCGCGTCCTTCAGCGCGAGCGCACCCGTCGCGTCGACCGCCGTCAGCCCGGACAGCCGTAGGTCCACGGCCGTCACGTCCTGGACGTCCGCGAGGCTGCGGCGGAAGCGGTGGGCGGCGGCGAACAGGAGCGGGCCGTCGAAGCGGTAGGTCACCGTGCCCGCGGCGGCGGGGAGTTCGTCGGCCTGGGCCGGGGTGAGGCGGGTCCCGCGCATCGCCGCGCGCAGGGCGAGCAGGACCGAGACACCGAGGCCGATCAGGACCGCCCGTACCAGGTCGAGGGCGAGGGTGCCGGCCGCGGTGAGGACCAGGACCAGGGCGTCGCCGTGCGTCGAGCGGGCCATCGCGCGGACCGCGTCCGTCTCCACCATGCGGATCGCCGTCGCGAGCAGTACTCCGGCCAGCGCGGCCAGCGGGATACGGCCCACCAGCGGCGCCGCGACCGCGACGATCCCGGCGAGGATCACGGCGTGCGCGAGGGCGGCCAGGCGGGAGGTGGCGCCGGTGCGGACGTTGACCGCGGTGCGGGCGATGGCGCCGGTCGCCGGGACGCCGCCGAAGAGCGGGGCCGCGAGGTTGGCGATGCCCTGGCCGAAGAGTTCCTTGCCGGGGTCGTGGCGTTCGCCGGGGCGCATCGCGTCCGCGACGGAGGCCGAGAGGAGGGACTCCAGGGCCGCGAGCGCCGCCACCGCCGCTGCGGGGAGGAGGAGGGACGGGACCCGGGATACGTCGAGGAAGGCGAGGGAGGGGG
>NZ_JBXVPZ010000512.1:0-6464 GCF_057961495.1 Streptomyces sp. P5F9
GGCCCCCCTCCCTGTCCTCCCGTACCGCAAGCCCACCAAGGGCCGTGACTACTGGGTGCTGAACGACGTGCTCCCGGACGTGGATGCCGTACGGGAGCGGTGTCTCGCGAAGGACGACTGGGTCAAGGGGTATCCGTACACGTCGGAGACCTGGCCGGGGCTGCGCACCATGCCGGGGCTTGAGCCGGCCGAACTGGG
The DNA here is from genome assembly GCF_057961495.1 of Streptomyces sp. P5F9. Lineage (NCBI taxonomy): Bacteria > Bacillati > Actinomycetota > Actinomycetes > Kitasatosporales > Streptomycetaceae > Streptomyces > Streptomyces sp. P5F9. The sequence goes on from NZ_JBXVPZ010000512.1 coordinate 199, forward strand.
GCGGATCGAGCGGCTGGTCAAGCAGGCGATCGGGGTCAAGGAACTGTGGGTGGAGAAGGCGCCCGGCGGCGGGACGCTCAACCACAACTGCATCCAGGTCGTGGGACAGGGCGAGAGCGAACCCCGGCCGCACACCGATTCCCGCGCCCTGTGCCGGTACGCCGCCGTGCTGTATCTCAACCCCTCCGTGCCGAAGGACTGCGGTACCAGTTTCTACCGGCAGCACCTGCCGGGCGGACGCCTCGGCGGCAACGTCGTGCAGGCCCCGCACAACAACCTCGTCGAGGCGCTGGGTACGCGGTTCGTGGCGCCGGACGCCTTCGAAGAGGACGTGCGCGTGCCGCACAAGTACAACAGCCTGCTGCTCTACCACGCCAACCTCGTGCACAGCGCGACCGGTTACCACGGCAGCACGCTGGAGGAGAAGCGGATGACCGCCGTGTTCTTCTGGATGGCCTGAGTACTGGATGGCCTGACCCCCAACACCCCCCGTTCCTACGGGAGTTCGCGAAGGTCCAGCGGCACTGGGGGACTCAGTACCGCAGCGCCGTGCCGACGTCCGCCTTCACGGCGCCCGACAGTTCGCGGTTGCTGCGGGCGGTCGCCGTAGCGGATTTGTGGGCCGGGACGTGGGAGACGGTGACGACGACGGTGTCGAGCAGGTTGCCGCCGTCGTCCTTGAACTCGACCTGTACGGCGAAGGACTTGGCCGAGCCGTCGGTGTTGTCGACGGTGACCTCTACGGTGCTGCGGCCGGCCGAGTCGGTGGTGGGGGTGGCGAGTTGGACGGCGTCCTTCGCGTCGACGCCGTTCTTCACGTTGTCGAGCTTGCGGCCGGCCTCGGCGGTGGCCGATGCGATCGCGTCGGTGGCCTGTGCGCCGATGGACGCGACGGCGGACGCGGCCTTGCTGGCGACGGAGCTGGGAGTGCTGTCGTCAGAACAACCGGTCAACCCGGCCAGACCGGTTAGGCCCAGGGTGACAGCCGCCGCCACCCGCACCGCACCGCGCCTGTTCCAGGTCATGTCGCCTCCATGAGCGTCAGGTAGTCCCCCCAGGCAGTCCCTCCAGTGAAGGTCCGATGCCGTACGGCCGCATGCCGGCGTCACCCGAACGGCACCGCACTGCTCGCGGCCCCGGGCCATCGGGGGTGCGCTGGCAGTCACACGCGCGGAGGAGGCACGGGTGACGGAACTCGACCGGCTGCGGGCGCGGGTGGCCGAACTGGAGGCGGAGCGGCGGCGGGGACCGGGGCGCCGGGTGCGTTCGCTGGTCGCGATCCTGCTGATCGTCGTCGGGTGTGTCCTCGCGCCACTCGGCGTCGTGGCCGCGTGGACGGCGGACACGGTGGGGGACACCGACCGTTATGTGAAGACGGTGGCGCCGCTCGCCTCCGACCCGGCCATCCAGAACGCCGTCGCGAACCGGGTGACTGCGGCCGTGATGGACCACCTCGATCTCACCGCGTTGCTGTCCGGTGCGGCGCCCGATCAACGCCCGTTGCTGGAAAAGGCGTTGGGGGCGCTGGGTGGCTCCCTGGAGGACGCGGTCCGCGCCTTCGTCCACGACAAGGCGCAGGCGGTCGCCGCCTCGGACGCGTTCGCCACGATCTGGAAGGACGCCAACCGCCGTGTCCACAGCGCTGTGGACAAGGCCCTGACCGGCAGTGGGGGCGGTGCGGTACGGCTCGACGACGGCGCGGTGACGCTCGACGTGGGCCCCGTGGTGGACCAGGTGAAACAGCGGCTGGTCGACGAGGGGATGACGGTCGCCGGGAAGATCCCCGAGATCCACACGTCGGTCACGCTGCTCAAGAGCGACGACCTGGGCAAGTACAGGACATATTTCCGACTCCTCCAACTCGCCGGTACCTGGCTGCCGTTGGTGGCGGTGCTGCTGGTCGCGGCGGGCGTTCTGCTCGCGGGCCGGCGCCGGCGCGCCCTGGTGACGGGCGCGCTGGGCATGGCCGCCACGACGGCCCTGCTGGGCATCGCGCTACGGATCTTCCGCGCCGTCTACCTGGACGCGCTCCCGGCGGGAGTGTCACCGGGCGCGGCCGCCGCGGTGTACGACGCGCTGACCCGTTTCCTGCACACGACCGTACGGATGGTCGTGGCGCTGGGTGTCGTGGTCGCCCTGGGCGCCTGGCTGACGGGTCCTGGCCGCCGGGCCGGTCTCGTACGACGGCTGTGGACGTCCGGGATCGGGGCGGTGCGGGCGGTCGCCGACGGAGCGGGGCTGCGGACCGGGCCGGTGGGGCCGTTCGTGCGCCGGTACCGGGCGTGGATCAGCTGGGTGCTGGTGGGTGGGGCGCTGCTGGCGTATCTCCTGTGGTCGTATCCGACGGGGTGGGTGGTGGTGGGGCTGGGCCTCGCGGTGCTGTTCGCGCTGGCGGTGGTGGAGTTCCTGGCTGCGGAACCGGGCCCGGGGCCCGAACCGGGTGCCGCGTCGGGTGTCACCCGTATGGCGTAACTCCCCTGGTGGAGGGGGTGCGGCGGCCGGATGGTCGAAGCACCACACACCACAGAGAGGCGGGGTACGGCCATGACCCAGCAGCCGCACTCGACGCAGCAGCCGCAGTCGCCGTCCGCCGGCGGCCAGGAGCGGCCCCCGGCCTGGAACGACTCCGGCCAGGCCCCCGGAACCCGGCGCCACGACGCACCCCCGTCCGGTGGCGGCCTCGCGATGGGCGGCGCGGTCTTCGCCGGCGTCCTGATGCTGATGAACGGCGTCATCGCCATCCTCCAGGGCATCTCCGCGCTGGCCAAGGACGACGTCTACACCCGCGTCGGCGACTACATCTACAGCATCAACCTCACCGGCTGGGGCGTCATCCTGATCTGCCTCGGCGCGGTGGGCGCGATCACCGGCTGGGGCATCCTCCAGGGCATGAGCTGGGCCCGGGTCTGCGGCATCGTCCTCGCGAGCCTGAGCGCCATCCTCCAGTTCATGTTCCTCCCGTACGCCCCGGTCTGGTCGGTGATCATGATCGCGGTCGACGTGTTCGTGATCTGGGCACTGGCGGTGTACAACCCCGCGTCCGCCGGGGCGAGCCGGTAGAGAAGGGCAAGGGTCGGACAACGGTCGCCATCGGTGTGCATGATGCACCGATGGCCCGACTCCGCGACATCGTCATCGACTGCGCCCGTCCCGCCGCCACGGCCCGCTTCTGGGCGGCGGCGCTGGACGGGTACGCCGTAGCTCCTTACGACGAGGCCGAGTTGGCCCGCCTGCATGCGCTGGGTGTGGCGGGCCCGGACGACGATCCGACGGTACTGATCGAACCGGAGGCGGGCGGCCCGCGGATCTGGTGCCAGCTCGTACCGGAGCCCAAGTCGGCGAAGAACCGGCTCCACCTGGACCTGCTGGCGACGGACCTGGAGGCCGAGACCCGTCGGCTGGTGGGCCTGGGTGCCGGCGTCCTCGCCCGCTACGAGGACCACCACCTGCTGGCCGACCCGGAGGGGAACGAGTTCTGTCTGTTCCCGGTCTCGGACCGGGCGGATCCGTGACGTGAGCCGGTCGCCCCCGGCACACCGCGGGGGATCTTACGAAACGCGGACGTCCTGTCCCCCGGAGCCGGTGCGGGGCACCATCGGCGGCTGTGGAGTGCGAGGCTGGCCCCATGCAGCAGTCGTACGAGAAGGTCGGGAAGGCCGAGGGGGCGGTCGGTGCCCGGGTGCTGGTCGTCGATGACGATCCGACCGTCGCCGAAGTCGTCTCCGGGTATCTCGACCGGGCCGGGTATGTCGTGGAGCGGGCGGCGGACGGGCCGGAGGCGCTGGCCCGGGCCGACGCGCACTGGCCCGATCTTGTCGTGCTCGACCTGATGCTGCCCGGGATGGACGGGCTGGAGGTCTGCCGGCGGATGCGGGGGCGGGGACCCGTGCCGGTGATCATGCTGACCGCTCGGGGGGACGAGGACGACCGGATCCTGGGGCTGGAGGTCGGGGCCGACGACTACGTCACCAAGCCGTTCAGTCCTCGGGAGCTCGTGCTGCGGGTGGAGTCCGTGCTGCGGAGGTCCCGGTCGCCCGTCGGGTCCGCCGTACCGCTGAGCGCCGGGGGACTGGGCGTGGACCCCGCCGCCCGCCGCGCCACCAAGGACGGTGTCGAACTCGCCCTCACCCACCGGGAGTTCGATCTCCTCGCCTTCTTCCTTCGGCACCCGGGGCGGGTGTACGGACGGGAGGATCTCATGCGCGAGGTGTGGGGGTGGGACTTCGGTGATCTGTCGACCGTCACCGTGCACGTGCGGCGGTTGCGCGGGAAGGTCGAGGACGATCCGGGGCGGCCGCAGTACATCCAGACGGTCTGGGGGATCGGGTACCGCTTCGATCCCACCGGCACCGAGGGGGACTGACCGGTCATGCGTGACGCCCTGCTCATCGCCCTTTTCGCCTTTCTCGGAGCCGCTGCCGCCGGGGTGCTCGGTGCCGGTGCCCTGTGGTTGCTGCGGCGACGGTCGCTCACCGCGTCCGTGTCCGTCGTCGCCGCGGTCGCCGTGACCGCGATGCTCGCCGGGACGCTCGCCGTCGCGCAGGCGATGTTCCTGTCCCGGCACGATCTGTCCGTGGTCACGACCGTGGTCGCGATGGCCGCCGTCGTCTCCCTGCTCACCGCGCTGCTGCTCGGCCGCTGGGTCGTCGCCCGCAGCCGTGAACTCGCCCTCGCCGCCCGTGACTTCGGCGACGGCGGCGACTACTTCGCCCCCGCACGCCCCGCCACCGCCGAACTCGCCGACGTCAGCCGCGAGTTGGCCGCCACCAGCGCCAAGCTCGCCGAATCCCGCGACCGCGAGCGGGCGTTGGAGTCCTCGCGGCGCGAACTCGTCGCCTGGATCTCGCACGACCTGCGCACCCCGCTGGCCGGCCTCCGCGCGATGTCCGAGGCCCTGGAGGACGGGGTCGCCGCCGATCCCGGTCGCTACCTCCGCCAGATCCGCACCGAGGTGGAACGCCTCAACGACATGGTCGGCGACCTCTTCGAGCTCTCCCGCATCCACGCCGGATCGCTCGCCCTCACCCGCTCCCGCATGTCCCTCTACGACCTCATCGGCGACGCCCTCGCCGGCGCGGACCCGCTCGCGCGCGAGCACGGCGTACGGCTGGTCGGCGACCGGATCGAACCCGTGCCCGTCGAGGTCGACGGCAAGGAAATGAGCCGGGTGCTGGGAAATCTGCTGGTCAACGCGATCCGGCGGACGCCCGCCGACGGCACCGTGGCCATTGCCGCCGAACGGTCCGCCGACGGGGTCGTGCTGTCGGTGACGGACGGGTGCGGCGGGATTCCCGAGGACGATCTGCCGCGCGTCTTCGACACCGGCTGGCGCGGCACGCACGCCCGGACCCCGCCTGCCGGGGCCGGGCTCGGCCTCGCGATCGTGCGCGGGATCGTCGAGGCGCATCAGGGACGGGCCGCCGTACGGAACGTGTCGGGCGGCTGCCGGTTCGAGGTGACGTTGCCTGCCGCGGAGGCGTGAGGCCACACGGGCCTACCGTCACGCGGTCACACCGTCACTCAGTGGTCACACGTGGCCTATGCCGCCCCCGCCGAAGGAACCGCTCCTCCCGGGCAGCCAGCGCAGCCGGCTCTGGTCCTTTCCCGTTCTGGTCCCGGAGTGATGGAGCTGGTACGGCATCAGCCGCTCCTTCTCCTCCGAGGCGACGGGCATCTCGTCGGGCTCCCGCATCTCGCGCATCTCGTGGACGGCGCCGCCTGCGGGGAGGTGGGGCTGCTCCTCGGGGAGCGGCCGGGGAAGTTCCTGGTCGCGGACCTTCATGCCGAAATGGATGGCCCAGACCAGCGCGCCTGCGATCACCAGGCCACCGAGGAAGGCGGCGCCCACGTCGAGTGTGTTGTGCGACGCGGCCAGCAGTTCATACGTTGCCGTGCTCATACTTCGAGTATCACTCTTTCGGGGGGAATGGAGCGATTCGGGTCAGATACTTCGCCACTTCTGCCGGGTCTCGGGTCAGCAGCGCCATGTGGTTGTCGGGGCGGACCAGGACGAGCGCCGGGTCGGTGACGCCGTACGCGCGACGGGCGTGCCCCTCGTGGTCCCGCAGATCACCGCCGCCGTCCACCGTGAACGCCTGGAGCAGGTCGCCGTGCTCGACCGCCAACTTGCCGACCGCGTCCGCGACTTCGGCGCCGAAGCCGAGCAGGGTGAAGCGCGGGTCCGCGTACACCTGGAAGAGCCGGACCGGGTGGCCGGCAGCGTCCAGACAGGGGGCGTCGGGGGCGCGGTCGCCGGGGCGCAGGAC
>NZ_JBXVPZ010000513.1:0-6451 GCF_057961495.1 Streptomyces sp. P5F9
TCCCCGTCCCCGGCCCCGTCTCCGGCGACGCGCCCCAGGGATCGGCGAGGATTCCCGCGCCGACGGCGGACACGTCCTTGCCGGCGGGCGGCTCGGGCCACCCGGTCTGTATACGACGACCGCCCTTGGCCGTACGACGACTGTCCTTGCCCGCATGCCGACCATCTGTGCCGCCATGCCGACCGTCCGTGCCGATATTCCGACCGACCTTAGCGGCATGCCGGCCGCCCTCCAGGATCTCTGGTCCTCTGGTCTCCGCGGCCGTTCCGGTCGCTTCGGTGTCCAGGAACGCCGCCTCGGCCTCTCCGCCTATGACCGGTACTTCTCTGGTCGCGGATGCAGCTTGGGGCCATTCCGGTTGGGCGTCTTCACGCCACTTTTCCATGCGCACGCACATCCCCCCACGGGACTGTTCCGGGTGCGCAAACGACCCTGAGCACACGCCGCCGAACCGGGCCCCCACCCGGTCCTCGCGCCCCCCTTACCACACCGTGCTCAGGCCCTGAAGGTAGCGCACAGGGAACACTTCATGTGGCGGGATGCGTCATTTCCCCCTTTTTAGCATGTCCACGTCGATGGCCGGAATCCATCCATTCACCGGCCGCCGCAGCCACCCGTCGGCGTTGCCGATCTCCACCGCAGCACGTCGAAGCGCATCGAATCCGGGGTGCACCAGCCCCTTTCGCCACACGAGCGACACGGCGGACAACGGCACCGGGTCCACGAGTGGCCGCAGCACCGTCCGAGGCATGGCCGGAAAATCCACCACGGCGAGAATCGGGGTCCCCGTCTTCGCCATGACCCGTTCGAACTCCTCTTCGCCCACGGCCATGGGTGCGGGCGCGGCAACCTCGATGTCACGCGCCTCGAACAGACGACGCGCGAGATCCGTCCACTCAGGGGTACGCGGATTCCCGGCACCGGCGTACACGGCCTCCCCCGCGAGCGCGTCGACGGGCACCTCCGCGAGCGACGCCAACCGGTGCCCCTCGGGCAGCAGGACCGCCATCGGCTCGTACCGCACCAGCTGATGATCGAGCCCGGCCCGCAGCGCAGGGTCCAGCCCGGCGAACCGCCCGAACGACACGTCGAGCCGCCCCGCCAGCAACTCCCTTGCCGCGCCCGCCAGTCCACTCTCGTAGCGGGCCATCAGCTCCTGATCCGGGGCGAGTTCACGGGCTCGGTGCAGCACGCGGCGCCCCGTGCCCAGCCCCGGCGAGTTCAGATCGACGAGCAGCGGCCGGCCTTGCCGAAACGCGGCGAGCAACTCCTCCTGCGCCCCGAGCACCCGCCGCGCATACGGCACCAGCCGCTCACCTTCCGCCGTCAGCGTCACCTGCCGAGTGGTGCGCACGAACAGCTCGGCCCCCAACTCCCGCTCCAGGCGCCGTACATCACGGCTGAGGGCCTGCTGGGCGACGTACAGGCGGGCGGCGGCGCGGGTGAAGTGCAGTTCTTCGGCGACGGTGACGAAGCCGAGGAGGAGACGGGGGTCCAGATGAGTCGATATCCGGGGCGTCGTCCCGGGCGTCCATGACATCCCGCGAACTTACAACGGGAGTGCGTGAATTGCCCCTGACCAGGTGTTGGACCCCGTGATCCACTCCGGACGACGCTTGCCCCATGCCACGTCGTACGCCCCAACAGACCACCTACCGCCGCCTGTTCACCATCCCCGGCACCCGCGCCTTCACCGCCGGGAACCTCATCGCCCGCCTCCCCGCAGGCATGTTCAGCGTGAGCGCGGTGATGATGATCGCCGGCGCACGGGGTTCGTACACCCTGGCCGGCGCGGTGACGGCAACGGGGTTGGCGGCGACCGCGGTGACCGCCCCCTGGATCGCCCGGCTCATCGACAGACACGGCCAGTCCCGAACGGCCGTACCGGCAACGGCGGTTGCGGCACTCGGCTCCCTCGCCCTCCTCCTCTGCGTACGCTACGGCGCCCCCGACTGGACCCTGTTCGCCGCCTACGCGGCCACCGCGACCACCCCCAACACCGGCGGCATGTCCCGCGCCCGCTGGGCCCACCTCCTCGCCGCCGACCCCGAGGCCCTGCACACGGCGAACTCCTTCGAGCAGGCGGCCGACGAACTCTGCTTCATGCTGGGCCCGGCCCTGGCGGCCTTCCTCTGCGGCACGTTCTTCCCGGAGGCGGGCACGCTGGTCGGAGCGATCCTGCTGGTGACAGGCACCCTGATCTTCACGGCCCGGCGCGAGACGGAACCACCCCCGAGCCCTACCCCGAAGGGCAGTTCACCCCTCCGCACCGCCGGCATCCCGCCCCTGATCGCCGGTTTCATCGCGACCGGTGCGGTGTTCGGCGCGATGGAGGTGGTGACACTCGCCTACGCGGACACGGCGGGCCACCGCACGGCTGGCGGCGCGGTGCTGGCGCTCCAGGCGGCGGGCTCCTGCGCGGCGGGCCTGCTCTACGGCACGTTGCCCCCGACGGGCGCACCGGAACGCCGCCTGCGGTGGTGCCTGTTGGCGATGACGACCCTGATGCCCTTGCCCCTCCTGGCAACCCACACGCTCAACTCCCTTCCAGCACTGGCGGTTGCCTTGCTGGTGGCGGGCATGGCAACGGCCCCCACGATGATCACCGCGATGACCTTGCTCCAACACCGCGCACCAGAAGGCAGGTTGAACGAGGGCATGAGCCTGGCGGTGACGGGCCTACTGCTGGGGATCGCGTGCGGCTCGGCGACGGGAGGCTGGGTGGCGGATCACGCATCACCGACGGCGGGCTTCACGGTGCCGACAGCGGCGGCGGCAACGGCGCTGCTGATCGGCACCCTGAGCAAGGAAACGCCTTGACTGAGCGTGTGGGCCGTATCCGCGCGTTCCTGGCAACGCGCACGCAGGAGGGGGCGCCGACTCTGGAGTCGGCGCCCCCTGCGCACGAGGCCTGTCAGAGTTCGTCCCTGGGGTTGGGGTTGGTGCCGTCGTTGAGGGCGATGGCCAGCAGGGCGGCTGCCTGGCGGGCGTCGGAGATGCTGGCCCCGGCCACGCTCGTGCTGGCGCCGGCGTCTGTGCCGTTGACGTGGCCGACGTAGACGTGGCTGACGTTGGCCCAGTTCCGGATCAGGGAGATCTGCTGGGAGCTGTAGGAGACCGAGTCCCCGCTGTCGAAGGAGGGCGCGACGCGGTCGGCCAGGGTACGGAAGCGGGCCGCCTCCGAGATGCCGAAGATGACGGTGAGCAGACCTCGGGCCTGGTTGAGCCGGGACGAGCCGGTACTGGCCAGGTCGAACAGGGCCTGCGAGAGGGGGCCGGGGCCGATGGTGACACCGGTCAGGGACTGGTTGGCGACCCGGGAGAGGGCGTCGTAGCCCTCCCGGCCGACGAAGAAGTTGTCGTCGGTGCTCGACTCGTTCGGGACGTTCCGGATGAGGTTGAGGACGCGGTTGTGGGACGCGCCCACCGTGTAGACCCGCACCACGTACAGGTCGCTGAGGCGCACCACGGCGTGCACGGTGGGCGCGAAGTGTCCCGGGGAGCTGATGACGACGTCGGCGAAGTTGTTCGTCCGCCTGTTGTCCAGGACGGTGACGGTGACCCGGTTGCCCCGCGTGTTGACCACCGGGCCGGTCAGGCGAGCGTTGGCCGTGCTGCGGGCCAGCGCGTCCAGGCCACTGAGCATGGTGCGGTAGCCGGCGGCGCCGTCGTCGGTGTTCCAGTGGACCTGCGGGAAGTTGGTCTGCGCCACCTCCTGCGCGTCGATCTTCACGCTGTGGGGCGCTGTGGCGGTGGCGGCCGCCCCCAGGGAGGACAGGCCGGATACCGCGACCGCTCCCGCGAGGACGCACGGAAGGACCGCCGAGAGGCTGACACGTCGGACGACGCTGGCACGCATGGGTTGCTCCGATCGGTAGGAGGACAGGGAGGACAGGGAGCCATATATCCGGCTCGACCCCACCGAGACTCACACCGGCGGGGTTGATTCACACCCCCTCCCACCAGGGGAAATCAAACCCGCGACCATGCTGTTGACCTGTGGTTTGAGCAGGCGCCCAGGGTCGGCGGTGCTGGGCCCGGAGCCGTGGGTCCTGCCGGTCGCACGTCCCGCCGGAGACCGGCGAACGCCGTTACCCGTCTGGTCCGTGACCCGTCCGGAGGGGGCGGTCGGTGGCCGCCGACCGGGGCACCTCGGACGCTCCTCATGCGGCTTTAGCCAGGGTGGGGGTGGGGCGGTGAGGCGCGGGCCGGAGCCCTGGTGCCGGGTGACTTTCGGTGTGGGCGAGGAGACGTGGCCCAGCTCTGACGGCGGGCTCAGGTCCGTGCGCGACAGTGGCTCTCGTACGAGCCCCTCGTCGACGCAGCCCTCGCGGCACAGGAACCCCCAGCCGATGCCCCTGGTGAGAGGCGCGACACGACGTGATCACTCCGGCTGACGGCCGCTTCAGGGGCGGGGCAGCCCCAGCGCCGGGGACGGCCCGAGGTCCTGCGCGCGGATACGCGGGACGCAGCCCCCATCCTCGGCGTGCCCGCCGTCGGCACCGCAGCCCACGGACACGCCGCCGACCTGCTCGCCCTCGACGCCGACCCGCCGCGCGACATCCGCAGCACCCGCCGCATCCACGGCGTGGTCGTCGACGGCAGACGGATCCCACCGGAGGAACACCGCCGGCTGCGGCGGACACCCCCTGACACCCCTCCGACGGCGGCCTCGCCGACGAGTGAACCCGGCCGCAGCTCAGAGACGCGCTGCTGCGGAGCCTGTCCTTTACAAGACCCGGCTCCTCGCCCCGCCGCATCGCGGTCACTCGTCGCCGGGTCCGCCGCAATCTCCGCCACCGCCCCTGGCCATCGCAGCACAGCTCAGGCGGCCCCCTAAGGGGCGCGGGGCTGTATCGATTTGCGGCTCCGCCGCGTGGGCGCGACCAGCCCCCACCGGACCGGCATCAACCCCCAAACCCATCGAACCGCTTGCTTCAATCCCTGCCGCACCCATTGACGCCCACACAGCCCCTACATACCTTCCTCCATCGAAGCGCTTCGACGCCCCCCGTCGAATCGATTCGACACCCATCCGACTCCCCTGGAGGCACTGGATGCTGACGGCACAACGGCGAGCAACGACAGCCGCACTGATCCTCACCGGATCTCTGCTCCTCTCCTCCTGCGGCGGCAGCTCGGACAACGGCTCCTCGGACAGCAAAACCCTCAAGCTCTGGCACTACGAGGGCCCGGACAGCGCGATGGGCGTGGCCTGGAACGAGGCCATCAAGGAGTTCGAGGCCCAACACCCGGGCGTGAAGGTGAAGTTCGAGGAGAAGGGCTTCGAGCAGATCCAGAAAACAGCGCCCATGGTCCTCAACTCCTCGGACGCCCCGGACATCATGGAGTACAACAAGGGCAACGCGACGGCAGGCCTGCTCTCGAAACAAGGCCTGCTCACCGACCTGACCGCCGAGGCGACGAAGCGCGGCTGGGACAAGAAGATCCCCGCGAGCGTGGGCACGACGGACGTCTACGACACCAACGGAGTGATGGGCTCCGGCAAGTGGTACGGCGTCACGGACTACGGCGAGTACACGATGGTCTACTACAACAAGGCCCTCTTCAAGAAGTACAAGATCGCCGAACCGAAGACGTTCGACGAACTGACCACCGCACTGGGCGAGTTCAAGGCGAAGGGCATCACCCCGCTCGCCAACGCGGGCGCCGAGTACATGGCCCAGCAGTACCTCTACCAACTCGCCCTCTCGAAGGCCGACCGCGCCTGGGTCGACAAGTACGAGCTGTACAAGGGCAAGACGGACTTCCACGACGCGGCCTGGACGTACGCGGCGACGGCCTTCGCCGACTGGGTGAAGAAGGGCTACATCGCCAAGACCTCCAGCGGCACGAAGGCCGAGGACGCCGGTGTCTCCTGGATCCAGGGCAAGGCCCCGATCCTGTTCTCCGGCAGCTGGTGGTACGGCCGCTTCCAGACGGAGGCCAAGTTCGACTGGGACACGAGTCTCTGGCCCGGCTCGAACCTCACCCTCGGCTCCGGCGGCAACATCTGGGTCGTCCCCAAGGGCGCCAAGAACAAGCAACTCGCCTACGACTTCATCGACATCACCCTGTCGAAGAAGATCCAGAACCTGATGGGCAACAAGGGCGGCATCCCGGTCGCGGCCGACACCTCCGCGATCACCGACCCCAAGTCCAAGGAACTCATCGCCAACTTCAACACCGTCTCCGCCCGTGACGGCCTGGCCTTCTACCCCGACTGGCCGGTCCCCGGCTTCTACGACGTCCTCGTCTCCGAGACCCAGAAGCTGATCACGAACAGCGAGAAACCGGACGCCTATCTCAGCAACCTGCAGAAGGCGTACGACAAGGGCGTTCCGTCGACATGACGGTCACCGTCGAGAAGGGCGCGCGGGCCACCCGCAAGAGCCGGCACCCCGGCCCGCGCGCCCTTCTCGACGGTGACCGTCATGTCGACGGAACGCCC
>NZ_JBXVPZ010000514.1:0-6439 GCF_057961495.1 Streptomyces sp. P5F9
CCTCACCCGCTACCCCTTCCTGGCCCCGGGCACCCCGCTCAGGGAAGCCGCCGACTGGCAGGGTGCCCTGGTCGGCAAGGCCCTCCCCGGCGGCACGGTAACGGCAGCCGCCTACGCCGAACTGACCGACGAACTCATCACCCGCCTAAGCGAGTTGGGCCCCCTGGACGGCCTCTGGTACGACATCCACGGCGCGATGACAGTAGAGGGCGTCGACGACGCCGAGGCCCAACTCCTCGCCCGCATCCGGGAAACCATCGGCCCGCACACCCTCGTATCGACCTCAATGGACCTGCACGGCAACGTCTCCCGAGAACTCGTCCACGCCAGCGACCTGATCACCTGCTACCGCATGGCCCCGCACGAGGACGCCATGGACACAAAAGAACGCGCCGCCCGCAACCTCGTAGCCCTCCTGACCAGCGGAGCCCCCCGCCCGGTCAAGGCCTGGATCCCGGTCCCGGTACTGCTCGCAGGCGAACAGACCTCCACCCGTATCGAACCGGCGAAGAGCGTCTACGCGGCCGTAGAAAAAGTAGAAGCAACCGCAGGAGTCACCGACGCGGCGATCTGGGTCGGCTACGCCTGGGCGGACGAGCCCCGCAACCGCGCCGCGGTAGTCGTCACCGGCCCGTCCGCCCCCCAAGTCACCGCAGGCGCCGAACAGTTGGCCCGCGGCTTCTGGGAGGCACGGCACGACTTCGAGTTCGTCGCCCCGACCGGAACCCTGGACGAGTGCCTGGACGAGGCCCTGGCCTCCACCACCCGCCCGTACTTCATCAGCGACACCGGCGACAACCCGACCGCGGGCGGCGCGGGAGACGTCACCTGGGGCCTCCAACAGGTCCTGGAACGCCCGGAGTTCAAAGACCAGGACGGGCCCACGGTCATCTATGCGTCGCTCCCCGGACCGTCCGCCGTAGCCGCGGCGGAGCGCGCCGGCGTCGGCGCCACGATCACCGTCACGGCGGGCGCCGAGGTCGACGACCGACACGCGGGCCCGCTCACCCTCACCGGGGTCGTGCACTCGATCCGGCACGGCGACCGGGACGCGGAGACCGAGGCCGTCCTCAAGGTAGGGAGCGTGTACGTGATCCTGACCCGGCTTCGGAAGCCGTACCACCACGAACACGACTTCACCGACCTGGAGTTGGACCCGCGGTCCGCCGATCTCGTGCTCGTCAAGATCGGCTATCTCGAACCCGAACTCTTCGCCATGGCCGCCGACTGGAAGATGGCCCTCACCCCCGGCGGAGTCGACCAGGACCTCGCGCGGCTCGGGCATCACCGCATCCGGCGGCCCATGTTCCCCTTCGACCGGGACATGGCAGAGCCGGACCTCACGGCCCGGGTCATCAGCCCTTCGGACGAGCCGCTCAGCGGGGCGGACGAGTGAGCTTGCCGCCCCCGCCGTCCTCGATGGCGGCGGCGATCAACTGGTCGAGCAGCGCGATCAGTACGTTCCGGCACGAGTCGCGCTCACGGGCGTCACAGAGCAGCACGCGGACGTCCTCCGGGAGGGCCAGCGCCTCGCGCACCGCCTCCGCGGGATACGGGTGTTCGCCGTAGAAGCCGTTCACGCCCACCACGAACGGGATGCCCCGGCGTTCGAAGAAGTCGACGGCCGCGAAGCTGGACTTCGGGCGGCGGACGTCGATCAGGACCACCGCGCCCAGCGCGCCGAGGGCCAGGTCGTTCCACATGAACCAGAAGCGCTGCTGGCCCGGGGTGCCGAACAGGTAGAGCACCAGGTCCTGGCCGATGGTGATGCGGCCGAAGTCCAGGGCCACGGTGGTGGCCCGTTTCTCCTCGATGCCGTCGAGGTCGTCGACGGCGAGGCCCGCCACGGTCAGCGGTTCCTCGGTGCGCAGCGGCGCGATCTCGCTCACCGAACCGACCATGGTGGTCTTGCCGACGCCGAAGCCCCCCGCGATCAGGATCTTGACCGTCTCGGGCGGTGCGGGTGCCGGAGCGATGGTGTCAGAGCCGGCCAAGGCCCTCCCTCACTTTCTGCAGCAGGTCCAGGTCCGGGCTGGTACGGGAGACCGGGTGCGGCGGCCGGGCCGTGATCAGGCCGGCCTCCAGCAGATCGCAGAGCATGATCACTACCACGCTCACCGGAAGGTCGACAAGAGCGGCGACCTCCGCCACCGCCAGCGGCTCGGCGCACAGCCGCAGGATGCGGGACTGTTCCGGCTGTGGCCGGGGCGCCCGCGCGGGCGCCGGATCGACCGCGGTCACCGTGGTGATGAGGGTGAAATCGGCGCGGCTGGGCCGGGTTCTGCCACCGGTCAGCGTGAACGGCCGTACGAGCCGCCCCGCCGCGTCGCCACCGCTCACCTCACTCGCCGGAGCCGGCCGCGGGGCCGACGTTGGCCCGCGGCGCGGCGCTGAGATGCTCGCCTATCTTCTTCACCAGCATGTTCATCTGGTACGCCACGACCCCGACGTCCGCGCCCGGACCGGTCAGGACGACCAGATGGGCGCCGGGGCCCGCCGAGGTGAGGATCAGATAGCTGTTCGCCATCTCGATCAGCGCCTGGCGCACCGGACCGCCCCGGAAGTCCATGCTGACCCCCTTGCTGAGGCTCATCAGCCCGGACGCGGTGGCCGCGAGCCGCTCGGCGTCGTCCCGCAGGAACCCGGTGGACTTGCTGACGACCAGGCCGTCCTCGGACAGCACGACGGCCTGGTTCACCTCGGCCACCCGGTCCACGAGTCCGGTGAGCAACTGGTCGAGCTGGGTGTGCGTGGCGGGGACGGGTCGTGTCATGGCGGAGTCCTTCATGAGCGGTCGGCGGGCGGATTGGGGGAGGCTGCTGCTTCCTCCCGGTCGTACTGCGACGGCGCGTCGTCGTCGATGGAGTCTCGCGCCTGGAACGTGCCGCGCTGGAACCCGGCCAGCGAGGAGGCCGCACGCTCCGCGGTGAAGTCTTCCAGCTCCAGGTCCTCCTCGGCCGCCACGGCCTCCTCCCGCAACTCACTTGCCAGACTGGTCTGCGGCACCCGCCGCGGCAATGGGGTGAGCCCACCCGGATCGGCGGTGCCGGAGGGCTCGGGCGAGCGCGCCGGAGGGATCACGGGCCGGACCTTGGGAGCGGGCCCCGACGCCTCGACTGCCCGATCGGCCAAGGTCGTCGACCCGGGGACGGCCGCCTCCTCCGCCTCCTCCGCCTTCTCCGCTACGACGGCCTCCGCGTCGGCGGCTCGTACCGCGCCCCGAGGGGACTCCTCGGGTGCCTCGGGTACGACGATCTCGTGTGGGATGAGCACGATCGCGGTCGTGCCGCCGTACGGCGAGGAGCGCAGGGTCACCGCGATGCCGTGCCGGGTGGCGAGCCGGGCGATCACGAACATACCGAGCCGGAGGTCGTCGGCGAGGGCGACCACGTCGAACTGCGGTGCCACCGCCAGCTGTTCGTTGAGCGAGGCGTAGTCCTCCTCCGACATGCCGAGCCCGCGGTCCTCGACCTCGATGACGAGTCCCTTGGCGACCATCGCGGCCCGCACCCCGACCGGGCTCGGCGCGGGGGAGTACACGGTCGCGTTGTCGATCAGCTCGGCCAGCAGGTGGATCACGTCCGCGACCGCGGGCGGCGCCAGGCACACCTCCTCCTCGGTGTGCACCTCCACCCGCTGGTACTGGGCGACTTCACCGACGGCGCTGCGCAGGATGTCGATCAGGGCGACCGGTTCGGTCCAGCTGCGGCGGGGCTGCTCGCCGCTGATGACGACGAGGTTCTCCTCGTAGCGGCGCAACTGGCTGGCGGTGGAGTCCAGTTCGTACAGGCCGCGCAGGACCTCGGGGTCGTCGTGCCGGCGCTCCAGCTGGTCGAGCTTGGTGAGCTGGAGGTTGACCAGGTTCTGGCTCTGCCGGGCGATACCGAGGATGACCTTCTGGAAACCCCTGCGGGTGTCGGCGAGTTCGACCGCGGTGTGCACGGCGGTGCGCTGCGCGGTGTTGAACGCCTGGGCCACCTGGCCGAGTTCGTCGTTTCCGTAGTCCAGGGGCGGGGTCGCCGACTCCACGTCGATCTTCTCGCCCCGGTTCAACCGGGCCACAACGTCGGGCAGTCGGTCCTCGGCGAGGCCCAGGGTGGCGATCTTCAGGCCGCGCAGCCGGCGGGACAGGGAGCGGGTGATCCGCCAGGACATGCCGACGCACAGCAGCAGGGCGCCGAGTCCGCCCGCGCTCAGCAGGGCGGCGGTGACGAGCAGGTTGTGCGCCTTGTGAGAGCTGCGGTCGAGGAGTGCGGCCGTCTGCTGCCGGATCAACACCTCGTACTCGTCGGCGACTTGGGTCAGTGCCGCGTTCCACTGCTTCTGCTCGTCGGGCAGGGCGATCCGGCCGGCCGAGCCGTCGTCCGGCCCCGCCTTGTCCGCCGTACCGGCCGTGAGCACCGCGTCCTCCGTGGATTCCAGGGTGCTCCACTCGACGCTTTGCAGAATGTGTTCGATCCGCGTCTTGGTGGCGCCCTGGAACCCGGTGGCGATCTGGTCCTCGACCAGCCAGCGCCGGGCGTGCACCAGCTCGGCGAACTGCTCCCACGACTGGTCGTTCAGATACCCGGAGTGCCAGGCCAGCGTCAGCTGCGCGTCCTCCTGGGAGACCAGCTCCGCGCCGTGCTCCAGTGCGACGAGCGGCTCCGCCTGCGAGGTGAGGTCGCCGTCGTCGACCTGGGACAGCTCCTGGAACGCCTGGATCTGGTCGTCGATGATCGAGGTGTACTGGTCCAGCACCTGCTGGGCCGTGATGTCGGTGGGTTTGTCCACCTGGCTGCGGTAGTACTCCAGGCTGTCCACCGACGCGACGACCGAGTACATCCGGTCCCTGACCCGGGACGGCGCCTTCTTGATCGCGCCCGACTGGCCCACGAGTTGGGCCACCGCCTTGTCCGTCGCCGTGCGCTGGGCCTCCAGCGCGGCCTGCGAGCCGTGCGGATTAGCCATCCACGCCGCCGAGAGACTGCGCTCCTGCTGGAGCGCGAGCGCGGCCTCGGTGCCCATGGCGCCGGTCGACCTGCTCAACTCGGTCTGCGAGCGCAGCCGTAGCCCCTCCGCGAACATCTGGGTCGTCGTCAGGCCCCACATGGCGGCCAGCGTGACGCTGGGGACCAGGGCGAGCAGGATCAGGGAAAGACGTATGGAACCGACGCGGCGCCGGGCACCTGTCCGTGGAGACATCGTGGTCGTCCTCGCTACATCCTCGTACGAAGTGTCCGGTCAGCGCGTTCCGTTGGCCGCGAACTTCGCGACCGCGCCGACGTTCGTCTTCGTCACGAACGCCGGGCCGGTGAGCACGGGAGACGCCCCGCCGCCACTGATGTTGCCGTTGGTCTTGTAGAGCCACAACGAGTCCACGGCCAGATAGCCCTGCAGATAAGGCTGTTGATCGACAGCGAACTGTATGGCCCCGCTCTGCACGGCCTTGACCAGGTCCTGGTTGAGGTCGAAGGTCGCGACCTTGGCCTTGCTGCCCGCCGCCTTCACGGACTTGACCGCGGCCAGCGCGAACTGGGCGCCCAGCATGACCACTTCGTCGATGCTGGGGTCCTGCTTCAGCCGGTCCGTGACCCCCGCGGACACGGCGTCCATGTCGGTGCCGTCCACGTAGAGCATGTCGGTCTCGCCGGTGAACGCCTTCTTCACGCCCGCGCAGCGCGCCTCCAGGGCGACATTGCCCCGCTCGTGGATCACGCACAGGGCGTGCTTGGCCTTGAGGGCGTCCAGTTTCTGGCCGACGGCGCGGCCCGCGACGCTCTCGTCCTGCCCGATGAACTCCAGGACGCCCTCCGACTGCCATGAGTCGATACCGGAGTTGAGGCCGACCACGGGAATGTCCGAGGCCTTGGCCTCCTTGATGGGCCCCTTCATCGCGTCCGGCTTGGCCAGCGTCAGCGCGATGCCGTCGACCCCGTCCTTGACCGAGTCCCGCACCAGCTCGGCCTGTCCGGTGGCGTCGGGGTCGCTCGCGTACGTCAGGTCGACGCCGTCCTTGGCGGCGGCGGCCTCGGCGCCCTTCTGCACCAGCAGCCAGAAGGCGTCGCCCTTGCTCGCGTGGGTGACCAGCGCGATCTTGAGCCGGCCCGTGCTCGCGGCACCGGCCGTGTCGTTGCCGGAGTCGGAACCGACGCTCAACGAGCAGCCGGAGAGCAGCAGGGAGCCGGCCACGGCGAGGGTGAGCGCCGTGCCTCGTACGGGACGGAAGGGGGCGTGAGGTGGGGGTGGAGTGGTCATGGGCGGTGCGGCACCTCGCTGTGCGGCCGAGCTGGGGGACGGGGAGGATGCGCCCGGAGCCGTAAGAGGCGCGCCGACCGGGTTACTCCCGTTGGGCCGGAGCCAATCGCGTGTGACCGCTGGTAGTCAAGTGAGCAGCGACATGGAGTGAGTTGTTGGCGCCGCATTGTGATCATCTCGACGTCGTACGGAAGTTGAGCAG
>NZ_JBXVPZ010000515.1:0-6427 GCF_057961495.1 Streptomyces sp. P5F9
CCCCGGCAACCCCCGCCGCGGCCGCCGCCGTCTTCGCCCCGAACGCCAGCGACAGCGTGAAGCCGAGCGGGAGCGGGACGAGGGCGATGCCGACCAGGAGGCGTTCCGCAGGGACGACGGACTCGCGGGGGCCGCCGCAGTAGGCGCAGCCGCGCAGGTGCCGGGCCAGGCGTTTGCGCCAGACCGAGTCGCGGCGGCCGTCCCAGCGGGCGGTGAGGTCACGGAGGTCGGGGCAGGCGCCGTCGAGGGCGCGGACGACACCTCGGGCGGTCTCCAGGCGCTCCTTCATACGCTGGACGCGGACCGCCGCGTGCTGGCGGCTGATGCCGAGCGCCGATGCCAGTTCGCGGCGGGTGAGTTCGCCCGCGACCTCCAGCCACCACAGGGAGAGGAGCCCGCGGTCCTCGTCGTCGAGCCAGCGCACCGCCTCCGCGACCTCGCGCCGCTGGCCCTCCAACTGAAGCCGCAGGACGGTGAGTTCGGCGAAGTCGGCGGCGTCCCCCGGTAGCCCGTCCGGCAGTTGGTCGGGGGACTTCCGGCGGCGCGCCCGGTCCCGTATCTGGCGCATGGCGATCGCCACCAGCCAGGAACGGAAGCTGTCGGGGTCGCGGAGCGAGCCGAGGTGGTCGACGGCGCGGAGCATCGTCTCCTGGACCACGTCGTCCACGTCCGCATGGCCGTTGAGGGCGCGGCCGACCACGTTGTAGACCAACGGCAGCCAGCCCGCGACCAGTTCGTCCAGCGCCCGCCGGTCACCGGCCTGCGCCGCCGCGATGGTGGAGTGCCACTGCCGTCCGTCCACGTCGCTCCCCGCCCTCCCTGCCATCACCCGATGTCACTTGCTGTACAGCAGCGTCCCGAAGCCCAGTTGGTCGAAACCGCCGCTGTTCGGGCCGTAGTCGCCGCCACCGCCCTCCGAACGCACCTTCTCAGCCATGAGGGTGATGAACGGGGCGGAAAGGCGTCGTCGGCGGGCGTAGTGGTTGTACAGAACCTCCCAAACCGGGCGAACGGCGCCCCGGGCTATGTCGGAGATCACAGGCTGTTCCATGTACTTGCCGTTGCCCTGACCGCTGCGCCAGCCGTACGTCGTGAAGGGCACGGCCGCGCCGAGGTTGTACTTGGCGACGTACTCGGCGGCCTTCATGAACCGGTTGCCGAGGTAGCCGTAGAGGTCGACGTCCTGGTTCCAGGCCATCTCGCAGATCGCGCCCATGAGGCCCATGCCCATCATCGTGTGGCCCTGGTCGCGGCCGCTCTCCTGCCACTGGGCAAGGTCCTGGCCGGCGTAGACGAAGGGGATGGCGTGCCTGAACGAGCCGTTGCCCGCGCCGGACTTCATGTAGGTGACGGCGCGCTGGAAGGTGGCTCGGTCGTCGCAGAGGATGCCGGTCGCCATGAGCGAGGCGACGTTGCAGAGGTCCCAGTTCGCCCAATAGTTGCTGATGTTGGCGGTGTTGTGGTTGGTGAGGAAGTCGATGTTCATCGACTTGAACACCGTGAGCATCATCTTCTTGAAGCGGGCGAACTCGAAGTCCGGGTGGTCGCGGACGAGTTCGGCGGCGTTCGCGAACTGGTAGCCGTAGATGCCGGACGCCAGGAAGCGGTCGGCGTTGCCGTTGACCGAAGTGAGGGTGGCCGACCAGGCGTTGAGGATGGCGACGGCGGTGTCGCCGTTGGCCTTGGTGCCGCCGATCTGCCAGCGCAGGGCGTTCTGGTAGGCGGCGTGGATGTCGTTGTACATCGTGACGTAGTTCTGGCCGACGCCGCCGCGCACGACGACGGCCTGCGGGCGGGGCTGCCAACCGCTCGCGGAATGGCGGTTGTCGGTGAGCCGCGTCCAGCCCTTCAGCCAGGGGTCCTTGCGGGCGGCGACACGGACCTTGGCGCGGTGCAGGTCACCCGCGTTGTGCAGCATGCCCGGGTGGACGAGGGCCTGCGGGCGGGCGGTGGCGGTGCCGATGGCGGTGGCTGTGCCGGTCTGCGCGGCGTCCGCCCCTCCCCCGGAGAACGCGGCGATACCGCCGCCGACGACTCCCGCCGCCGCGACTCCGCCGCCGAGGGTGAAGAGGCCCCGGCGGGTGAGGCGGTGCTTGTTGGTGGGCTGGCGTGCGCTGGTGGCCATGTGGGTGGCTCCGGTGCGTGAGGAGACTGGGGACGCAGAGGGAGACGGAGTGAAGGACTCCGCGATAACAGTTTTTCCGGCGGAGAGTCGGATCGGCCCCGTAGGGGGCATCCCTGGCAAACCCCTTGTGCGGTACGGCAGTTGCTCCGGGTTGCACCAGGGGCGGGTGCCCTCCTCGCCGACGATCCGCCTACGACCGTGCGGGACGAGGCTGATGACCGACAGCCACCGGAGATCCCAGGAGCAGCCGATGCGCCCCCGCCGTCGCACCACCGTCCTCACCGCCTCCCTCGTACTGGCCCTCGCGGCAGGCCCGTTGGCCGCACCCGCGTTCGCCGCGTCCCCGTCGGCCACCGCGCGGCAGACGGCCGCACCGGACGCCGACGCACTGCGCGCCGCACTCGCCGGGCTCCCGGACTCCGACGCGACGGCGGCTCTCGTACGGGTGGGAGGCACGGACGGGACCTGGCACGGCAGTTCGGGTGTGCACGATCTGGAGAGCGGTGCCGCCGCCGACCCCGACGCGCGCTTCCGGGCGGGTTCGACGACGAAGGTGGTGACCGCGGCGACCGTGCTACGGCTCGCGGCGCAGCGCAAGGTCGACCTGGACACCCCGGTCCAGCACTACCTGCCAGGGCTCCTCACCAAGGCCTTCGAGCCCGTCTCCGTACGGCAGTTGCTGAACCACACCAGCGGTATCCAGGCCGGCGACGGCTTCGGGGACGCCTTCGAGGACCAGTACGCACACCGCTTCGACACGCTCACGCCGAGGCAGGTGGTGGCGTCGGCGGTGGCGAAGGGCCCGGAGTTCCGGCCGGGCGAGCGGCAGGACTACCTCAACATCAACTACACGATCCTCGGCCTGCTGATCGAGAGGGTGACGGGCCACTCGTACGCCTCGGAGGCCACCCGCCTGGTCCTGCGCCCGGCGGGCATGCGGGACACCTACTTCCCCGGCACCGATCCGCGCATCCGCGGCCCGCACAACCACGGCTACCAGGCCGTCCAACAGCCCGACGGGACAACTGAGTTCGTCGATGTCACCGACTGGAACCAGGCGGACCGCCGGGCGGCCGGCGACATGATCTCGACGACCGCCGACCTGGAGCGGCTGATCACGTCACTGTTCCGGGGCCGGATCGTGCCGGGCCCGCAGCTGAAGGAGATGTTCACGGTCCCGGCGGGCATCGAGGGCGCGAGCTACAGCGCGGGGCTCCAGCGTTTCGAGTACGGCGGCAAGGTGTACTGGCTCAAGTCGGGCTCCCGGTACGGGTACAGCGCGGTCGTCCTCGCCACCCGCGACCTCTCCCGCACCCTCGTCTACTCGGTCAACTCGACGGACGCGAAGGGCGAGTCGATGAACGCGGTCGCGGAGCGGATCGCACTGGCGGCGCTCAAGTAGCCAGGGCGGGGGCGGTGAAAGCCTTCTCCGCCGCGTCACCACGCGTCCCAGTGCAGCACCTCCGCACGAGGGATACGACGGGCCGGGCGGAAGTCGGTGCCAAGTGTGTACGCGACAGGGATGAAGGCCGCCTGCATCACGTCGTCGTAGGGGATACCGAGGACACGGGCCGCCTCCTTCTCGTGGACGAGGTTGCCCGTGGTCCAGCAGCTGCCGAGGCCCCGGGCGCGGGCGGCGAGCATGAAGCTCCACACGGAGGGGAGGATGGATCCCCAGGTGCCCGCCTGACGGAGCACGGATGCGCCGTCGGTACGGCCCTCCACGCACGGGACGACGATCGCCGGGACCTCATGGATGTGCTCGTAGAGGTGCGTGGCGCCGGAGTAGACGCGCTCCATGTGTGCGACCCCGGCCCGGCGCACGTCGCGCTCCGGGACGGGGTCGGAGGCGCCCGGCGTGCTCACCCCGGCCCGCCACACCTCGGCGAGGGCCGCCCGCCGCTCCGGGTCGGTGACGATGACGAAGTGCCAGCGCTGGCGGTTGCGTCCGGTCGGCGCCTGCACCGCCAAGTCGACGCATTCCTCCAGGAGTTGACGGGGCACGGGCCGGGTGAGGTCGAGGCGGTGCCGGACGGCCCGGGTGGTGGACAGGAGCTCGTCGGAAGAGAGGTCGAGAGTCATGCGTTGACCTTCGCGGGGCGTGCCGGGCGGCGACAATGGCCGGCTTTCACTGGATGAAAACGTGGGGTGCGGAGTGGCCGAGAGCGTGGCGGGGCGGGTCTTCTCGGTGCTGGACGCCTTCGTGGGCGCGCCGGACACCCTACGGCTGACGGAGATCGCGCGGCGGACGGGGCTGCCGGTGCCCACCGCGCTGCGGATGGTGCGGGAACTTGTGGCGTGGGGCGGGCTTGAGCGGGCGGCCGACGGCTCCTACCGCCTGGGCACCCGCATCCGGGCGCTCGGCGCGGCGGCGCCCTGCCCTCGGGGGCTGCTGGACGCGGCACTTCCCGCGCTCCGCACTCTGTCCGCGCGCACGGGCGGGCACGCGGACGTCGCCGTTCCGGCAGAGGGCACGGCGTTGTGCCTGGTCAGCGGTGAACGGCTGCCGCTCTACGCGACGGCGGCGGGCAAGGTCCTGCTCGCCCACGGACACGGCCCGCCGGCCACCGTCGAACGCCACACCTCGCACACGGTGACCGCGCCGGGCACCCTCGGCGCCCAGCTCGCCCGCATCCGTACGACGGGACTGGCCGCCGCGCACGAGGAGTACCGGCTGGGCGAACTGTCGCTGGCCGCACCGGTGTTGAGGGGTGGAGTCACGGTGGCGGCCGTCTCGGTCACGGCGGCGACGAGCACACCGTACGACCGGCTGGGTGCCGCCGTGCGGGAGGCGGCCGCCGCCGTCGGCCGCGTGCTCGACGAACCGTCGAGCACGGGACGGCCGTAGTGCCGGGTGTTGTCGCTACGACCCGAGGCTCCGCCAGAATCCCAGGTCGTGTTCCTGGGCGAAGTCACGGGTGGGCCGGGAGCAGGCCGACGGGGGTTCGTCGCTCGACGGAGCGGTGTCGCAGGCCTTCAGGGACATCAACTCGCCTGTGCTCGTGGTGTACTTCGGCCAGTTCGGGGTGCCCGGGCCGTTCGGCGTGCCGGTCGTGGTGAAGTGGTCCCAGAAGGTGATCATCTGCCGGGACAGCTCCAGTTGGTCGTCGTCGTAGGGCAGCGTCTGGCCGAGGTAGTCCCAGAGGTAGCCGAGGTCGTCGACGTGGATGGCGCCGCCGAAGGGGAAGTCCCTTGCCGTGGCGCTCTGTTGCTGGAGGCGGTAGATCGAGGTGAAGTGCGGGGTGTCGCTCTCGGCGAACTCGTAGGCGTACGTCGGCACCCACGTCGACAGCCGCGCCATCAGCTGTTGGCGGTCGTAGGAGGTCGAGCCGTTCTGGACGGCGGTCCAGGCCTGGCCCGGGGTGGGGTAGTCGGAGAGCGGGTACTCGGCGAGGACCTTGTCCGTGTTCGTGCCGTACGTCGACTTCACGGCCCGCGTGTACTGGTCGGCGGTCATCGGCGTGCCGAGGTAGTCGTAGGTCTGGAAGGTGAACAGGCCGCGTTCGCTGTTGGTCTGGCCCAGCATGACCGGGACCTTGGTGAAGTTCCCCTTCTGTACGGCCGTCCCCGGGTCCACCGGGAACGCGGTGCCGCCGAGGGACGGGCGGACCGGGGCCTTCGACTGGGCGGCGACGATCGCGGCGGCCGGTTCGGCGCGCAGGCAGGCGAGGACGTCGGAGGCGGTGGCGCAGCCGATCTCCTTGACGAAGGCCTGGCTCTGCGTCTCACCGGCCGCGGCCGTCTGGAGGCCACAGCTGCCGCTCATGATGACCGCCCGGGCGAACAGGCCCTTGGCGGTGGGCGAGGCGAGCTGGTCGCAGACCGAACTGCCGCCCGCGGACTGCCCGGCGATGGTGACGTTCTTGGCGTCGCCGCCGAAGCGCCCGATGTTGGCCCGCACCCAGCGCAGCGCCGTCTGCTGGTCCAGCAGGCCGTAGTTTCCGGCGCCGTTGGCGTTCTCGGCGCGGAGCTGCGGCAGGTTGAGGTAACCGAGCGGGCCCAGGCGGTAGTTGACGGTGACGACGATCGCACCCGTCTGCTGGACGAACTTGCGCGGGTTGGTGTCCTGGCCGGCACCGCCGGAGAAACCGCCGCCGTGGATCCACACGACGACCGGGGTGTCGGCCCGACTCCCTTGCGGGGCATAGACGTTGAGGTCGAGACAGTCCTCGGTGGTGATCGCCTTCTCGTAGCCGGGGTCCCAGCCGGAGGCCTGGGCGCAGCGGTCGCCGAAGCGGGTGGCGTCGCGGATGCCGCTCCAGGCGGAGGCGGGTCGCGGGGCGGTCCAGCGGTGTGCGGCGG
>NZ_JBXVPZ010000516.1:0-6426 GCF_057961495.1 Streptomyces sp. P5F9
GGAGCGGACGGGGGACTTCAAGGGCTGAACGGCCGGCTCACACGACCGTCAGGCGTCCTTCGCCCACGTCTGCAACGCCGCCTTGGTCGTGAAGTCGGCGACGTCCTTGTCGTGGGGGTCCGAGGTGTACTGGTGGAACTTCCAGTCCGCCTTGATGCGGGGCTTGCCGGCGGTCGTGTAGTCGGCGATCCACAGGCCGTCGCCCGCGTAGGACGTCTTGTCGATGGTCAGCCAGAAGGTGCGGTTGCAGTAGAGGACGACCCGGTTGTTCGGGCGGAGGGACTTCACCTTGCGGATGAAGCTGTCCTTCTCCGCGTTCGTGGCGTGGGTGCCGTCGCCTGTTGTCTCCCAGTCGACGGCCAGCAAGTCGCCCGCCTTTTCGGGGGCCTTGCTCACGAAGTACTCCGCCTGGGCTGTGATGTTGCCCGGCCAGAGGAAGTGGTAGAAGCCGACGACCAGTCCCGCGTCACGGCCCGTCTTCGTCTGGGCGGTGAGTCTGGGGTTGACGTACGAATGGCCCTCCGTCGCCTTGATGAAGACGAAGGAGGAGCCGTCCGTGCCGTACGCGGTGGACTGGAACGCGCTTACGTCGATGCCATGCAACATGGGGGACTTGTGCCCCGCCCCCGGTATCCGGAACCTCAGATTCTGGTGGCCACCGACGACAGGACCGACGCCGACTTCGAGGACCAGTCAGAAGTGATCACGCTTGCGTGGTCCGCTGCCAGTAGTGCCAGTTTGGCGGCGACTTCCGCGTCCGTGGGGGCAGTTGAGGAGATCGCCGGGGCCACCGCGTACGCGTCCGTCATGATCAGGATGTAGTGGTTCGTGGAGTAGAACGACGTGTCGTAACCGTTGTTGACGTACGTCGCCGCGTCACCGTCGAAGAAGACGAACCACGGGCGGATCGAGGTGTCGGAGGTCCAACGGCTCGCCCTGGGATCGCCGTTGGCCGCGCCCAGCACCGCCGGGAAGGCCTGCGCCTGGGCGATCGTGCCGGCCGCGTACAGGTCGCGGAGATGGTCGCCGTACTCCTGGTCCGTCCAGTAGTGGTCGAAGGGGTTGGCCTGCTCGACCGTGCCGGGGATCAGTTCGAAGATGAACTTGCCCTTGAGGTCGTCGCGTGAGGGCCACGCGTTCGCCTGGGCCGCCGCGTCGAGCGTGGAGTAGGAGGAGCCGAGCAGGTCGGACGGCTTGTAGACGCTGCTGCCGAGCTTCTGCGAGACCAGGGTGTCGAACGCGGTCGGGCCGAGACCGATGGTCTGGTTGAAGCCCACCTTCATCTCCACCTTGATGATGACGGGCGCGTGGTCCGGGTGCAGGGTGTTCCAGGCGGCCATGTTGTCCAGGCAGCTGCCGAGGTCCTGGTTGCGGTCCTTGCTGTACAGGTCGGCGGGGGTGCTCGCGTACTCGCAGTTGTTGTCGTTGGCGAACAGGTCGCTGTGGCTGACCCGCCACCGCTTGCTCAAACTGTCGACGTAGACGTCGAGTTCGAGCAGTGAGGCCCCTGAGTCCAACGCCTGCGCCCAGTACGTGTACTTGTCCTTCTCGTACGCGTTGTGCGTCCCGATCGTCGTCGTCCCGGAGAACTTCGCCGCCGCCGCGTGGGCGTTGCCCGCGGCCCCCGTCAGCAGCAGGGCGGCGGTGCCCAGCAGTGCCGCCAGCCGTCTTATCGCCTTCATGAGTCTCAAGTCCCCTTCGCCGTGGCCTGGTTGGAGCCTTGGTGGCGGCAGCAGCGTAGAGCGAAGCGGTTACTGCCCGGTAGCCCCTGGGGGAACATCGGCTTCCGCGGAGGGTTGGGACGGGTATGCGCGTGACGAGTTCGCCAGGTGCGCGTCACGCCGGCGCCGTACCGGCCGGGCGGTTCTGGGAACTTCCTGGGAACGGGACCGGACACATCGGCCGTACCGTCCCCGTGACCTGCGTCCCGCCTCCACCGACTCTCAGAAACCTCCCAGAACCTCTCCGGAACCCGGCAATCGCGTACGCCACCTTGTGCGGGACGACGTCCCCGAAAGCCCCGGAGGGTTCCCGCGGTGCCTGCCTCTACCTCTACGGCCGCAAGGTCCCGTCCCGTTTCCGTACCCCTGCCCGACGGCCCGGGCGCCGGCGCCCTCGAAGGCGCGGCGGCCGCCCTGTGCGGGCTCGTCGCGATGGCCGCCGTCGCGTGGCTCGCGCTGTGGTTGCTGGGGGCGGGTTCGGTGGGATCGCCGGGCACGATGGCAATGGCCCTGGTCGCCATGGCGGTTGGTGGGCCGGTGAGTGCCGGTTCGGTCAACTCCGGTGGGCGCGCGGGCGGTTCGGGGTCGACGAGTTCGATGCTGTCCGGGCTCTTCGGTGGCGGCGGTGGCGGGATGAGCCCGTCGATGAGCGGCACCGCCGACATCGCGCCGCTTGGGGTGACGCTCGTCGGGTCTCTGGTGCTGTGGCTGGTGTTCTCGCGGCGGTTGCGGCAACGGGAGCTCACAGTAAGGGAGTTGGGCGCTCGGGCAGTCGGTGCCGGAGCGGCGGCGCTGGTCGCGTTCGGGCTCGTGGCCACCCTCGCGCACGGGACGTTCAGCCTGCCCGCGTCGGCGATGAGCCGCGGGCTCGGTGGAGGGCAGAGTGCCGGGGCGAGCGGTGCCGGCAGTGGTGCGATGGGTGCGCTCGGTGGGATGTTCGGCGGGAGTGGTGGCGGTGGCGGTACCGCGCAGGACACGACCATGTCCTACGACGTCCACGTCGGCGCGACCGCGTTCGGCGCGCTGGTGTGGGTGACCGTCGTGCTCGCGCTGGGGTGCCTGGTCAGCAGGCGGGTGCGGGTGCCGTTGGGCGGGGCCGTGGACCGGGTGCGGCCTGGGTGGGCGCCGGGTCTCTCGGCGGTCGTACGCACATTCCTGGTCCTGGTCGTCGTACCGATGGCGTTGGTGACGTTCGTCGGGGTCGTGGCCGGTGGGCGGGCCGGCACGGTGGCCGGTGGGGTGCTGCTGCTCGCGCCGAACGCGCTGGCCGTACTGCTGACGCTGGGTGTGGGCGTGCCCTGGACCGCCGCGACGCACCCGGTGCAGAGCCAGGGCGGCAACCCGCTCGCCTCGCTCATGGGCGCCCTGGGCGGCGGCCGGCAGACCGCCAGCGCGCAGCAGACGGACCGTACCGAGCACCTCGGGAGTCTGGCGGCCGGCGGCTGGCCGTTGTGGCTCGGGGCGCTCGTGGTGACCGCCGTCATCCTGCTGAGCTGCGCTTATGCGGCCGCCCGGAACACGGCCCCCGCGCGCAGCCGCCCGCTGCATCGCTACGACGGCCCGCTGGCCCAGCACCTCGGAATGGCCGAGCGCTTCGGGGTCGTCACGGCGGTCGTCCTGGGGTCGGCGGCCTGTCTGGCCGGGGCGTCCGGGCACTTCGGGGTCAGCATGTTCGGGAGTGAAATGGGCGGTACGCGGGCCGAGTTGAGCGGCAGCGTGCTGTGGACGGTGGTGTTCGGGCTGCCGGCCGGGGGCGTGGCCGGATTCGTGGGGAGCCTGCTGCGCACAGCGGACCTTTACGGAGGAATGACATCCGCCCGCCGTATCCTCGCGCGCAAGTCCCCGTCGGCCGCGTCCTCGCACGCCCCGGCGCCGGGAACCGATCCCGGCACCCTGGAGGCACCCCTTGGCAACCGTTGAGCGGGCCGGACCGCACCCGTCCCGGCCCACCACCACGGACGTGAACCTGCTGGTCGTGGACGACGAGCCGACCGTACGAGAGCTGCTGTGCGCGGCGCTGCGGCACGCCGGGTTCACCGTCGCCTCGGCCGCCACCGGGCAGGAGGCGCTGGACGGAGCGCGTGATGTGTCGCCGGATCTGGTGCTGCTGGACGTGATGCTGCCCGACATGGACGGCTTCGAGGTGATCCGGCGGCTGCGGGAGCAGCGGAGTGCGGACTCGCGCGCGGGGCACATTCCGGTCGTGTTCCTCACCGCCCGCGACGCCACACAGGACAAGATCGAGGGGCTGGTCCTGGGCGGCGACGACTACGTCACCAAGCCCTTCGACCTCCAAGAGCTGATCGCCCGGATCGGTGCGGTGCTGCGCCGTACGAGCGGTGACCCCTCGGCGCTGCTGCGGGTCGCCGATCTCGAACTCGACCCGGAGGGCGTCCAGACGACCCGCGCGGGCGAGCCGATACGGCTCTCGCCGACCGAATTCCGGTTGCTGCACTACCTGATGACCAACGCCGGGCGCACGGTCGGCAAGGCGCAGATCCTCGGGCGGGTGTGGGAGTACGACTTCGGCGGCGACACCGGGATCGTCGACACGTACATCAGCTATCTGCGCCGGAAGTTGGACAACGGCGGGCCCAAGTTGATCCACACGGTGCACGGGGTCGGGTACGTCCTGCGCGGGCCGCGGGCATGAGCACCCGCAACTGGCTCCGGCCGCGGGTGATGTGGACGCGGGCCTCGCTGCGGAGCCGGGTGCTGCTGATCGCCGTGGTGCTGCTGACGGCCGGGTTCACCGCGTTCAGCCTCGTCACCGGGAACGCCCTGCGCGCGTACATGGTCGATCGCGTCGACGGCCAACTCCGTGCCTCCGCGCAGGTGTTCGCCGTACTCCCGCCGACCGTGGCGAAGACCGGGGCCGACGGGAAGATGCCGCCCGGACTCACCGACTTCAGTACGGAGGTGCTGGGCAACCCGGTCATCACCTACGTGGACAAGGACGGCGTCGTCGAGAGCAGCATCGACTCGCTCGCCGGGCCGAAACGCACCGATGACGCGTCGGGGCCGGACCTGCTCGGGCTGGACGCGTCCGCCGTCGCCGCCCGTGCGGGCAAGGCGTTCACCGTGGCCGGTACCTCGGGGGACACCCGGTGGCGGTCGATCGCCGTGCCCCGGGTCCCGCGTGCCGTGCTGCCGGGCGGAGGCGGTGGTACGGCCGACGACGCGGGTGGCAGCGTGATCGTGTCGGCGTCGATGAGCCAGGTGGACGGCACGGTGGACCGGATGTGGCACATCTACGGGACCACCGGGCTCGGGCTCCTCGTGGTGCTGGGTCTTGCCGGGTGGTTCGCGGTGCGGTCCGGGCTGCGCCCGCTGACCCGGATCGAGCAGACGGCGGCCGAGATCGCGGCCGGTGACCTGTCCCGTCGCGTGCCCGAACTGGCGGGCCCGCACACGGAGATGGGCCGTCTCGCCACCGCGCTGAACGGGATGCTCGCCCGGGTGGAGACCGCGTTCGCCGCCCGCGCGGAGTCCGAGGCGCGGATGACCCGTTTCGTCGCCGACGCTAGCCACGAGTTGCGCACTCCGCTGGCCGGGATCAAGGGCCTCACGGATCTGCATCGCATGGGCGCGGTCTCCGGCCGGGAGGACATCGACGCGACGATGGCCCGTATCGCCCGGGAGTCCGACCGTCTCGCCCGGCTGGTGGAGGACATGCTGCTGCTGGCGCGCTTCGACGAGCACAGCCTGGGCACCACCGGCGACTCCGGTCCGGCCCTCGAACTGGCCCCCACGGACCTGCGCACCCTCGCCGCCGACGCCCTGCACGACGTACGGGCCCTGGACGCGACCCGCCCGGTCGCCCTCACCGGCCCGGACGGCACCGGCGCCCCCGCCTCGGCTCCCGCCCTGGCCGACGAGGCACGCCTGCGCCAGGTCGTGACCAACCTCGTCGGCAACGCGGTCGCGCACACCCCGCCCGGCACTGCGATCCGCATCGGGGTGGGCACGGTCGGCGAGGACGCGGTCCTGGAGGTGGCGGACGAGGGGCCGGGGCTCACCCCGGACCAGACCGCGCACATCTTCGAGCGCTTCTACCGCGCCGACACGTCCCGTACGCGCGCCACCGGTGGCGCCGGGCTTGGGCTGGCCATCGTCGACTCCCTGGTCAGTGCGCACGCGGGGCGGGTGGAGATCGACTCGGCGCCCGGGCGGGGGGCCACCTTCAGGGTCCGGCTCCCGCTTCATTCCGAACTACGGGTGCCGGCCGGTCTGTTGGGGTGACTCCCGGGTGCTGCGCGCTGAGTGCTGCGTGCTCGGTGAGGACCTCGGTGAGCTGGCGGGTGGCCTGTCGGGCGATGCGGGGTTCGGTGGCCGCGTAACTCGTGTACGCGTTCAGCGCGGTGGTCAGGGCCCAGCCCATGCCGCGCGTCCAGGTGGCGTCGTCCAGGGCGAGCGCGGAGCGGAAGAGCGGGCGGGTCGTGGCCGACAGCAAGGTGTACGCGACGACCAGATCGCAGGCGGGGTCGCCCATGCCCAGGCCGCCGAAGTCGATGACGGCGGAGATACGGCCGTCGACGGTGAGCAGGTTGCCCGTGTGGAAGTCCCCGTGGCACCAGACCGGTTCGCGGTCCCAGGCGGGGGCGTCGAGCGCGTTGTCCCAGACCTCGGTCAGGGCGGCCGTGTCGAAGACTCCGTCCACGGCCTCGATCGCCGCCCGGGTCGACTGGTCGCGGGTGGCCAGGGA
>NZ_JBXVPZ010000517.1:0-6411 GCF_057961495.1 Streptomyces sp. P5F9
CGCCCCGCCCGGGCGGCGTGGGCATGGGGGACACCTCCGCGAGGGCCGTACGTGGGATCTTGAGCACCGTAGGCCGATACGATCTGATACCACCGCAGCCGCCCGGGCGGGGCGCGTCCGTGTCCCCCGTTCGCGGTAACGTGAGCCCCCTATGAACGCCAATCCCGACGTGCGACTCCCCGCCGTTTCTGTGATCATGCCCGTCCTCGACGAGGAGCGGCATCTGCGCGGAGCCGTCCAAGCGATCCTCGCGCAGGAGTACGCCGGCGAGATGGAGGTCGTGCTCGCCCTCGGTCCGTCGAAGGACCGCACGGACGAGATCGCGGCCGAGCTCGTGCGCGAAACTGCGTCTTTTAAAAGCAAGCGTGTCCACACCGTCCCGAACCCGGCCGGCCGTACGCCCGCCGCCCTCAACGCCGCGATCAAGGCCTCCCGCCATCCGATCGTCGTCCGCGTCGACGGCCACGGCATGCTCTCGCCGAACTACATCGCCACCGCCGTACGCCTCCTGGAGGAGACCGGCGCGCAGAACGTCGGCGGCATCATGCACGCCGAGGGCGAGAACGCCTGGGAGGACGCGGTCGCCGCCGCGATGACCTCGAAGATCGGCGTGGGCAACGCGGCCTTCCACACGGGAGGCGAGGCGGGGTCCGCCGAGACGGTCTACCTCGGCGTGTTCCGCCGCGAGGCACTGGAGCAACAGGGCGGCTACAACGAGGAGTTCATCCGCGCCCAGGACTGGGAGCTGAACTTCCGCATCCGCGAGGCCGGCGGCCTGATCTGGTTCTCACCGGAGCTGAAGGTGTCGTACCGCCCGAGGCCGAGCGTGAAGGCCCTGGCCAAGCAGTACAAGGACTACGGCCGCTGGCGGCACGTCGTCGCCCGCTACCACGAGGGCTCCATCAACCTGCGCTACCTCGCCCCGCCGACCGCCGTCTGCGCGATCGCGGCCGGCATCGTGGTCGGCGCGGCCCTGACCCCCTGGGGCTTCCTGATCCCCGGCGGCTACCTCGCGGCGATCGCGCTCGGCTCCCTGCCGGCGGGCAAGGGCCTCTCCCTGAAGGCCCGCCTCCAGATCCCGGTCGCCTTCGCCACCATGCACATGTCCTGGGGCTACGGCTTCCTCACCAGCCCCAAGTCCCTTGCGCGCAGGGTCATCGCGTCCCGACGGCCCGCGGTGCTCAGCTCGACCAACAGCTGAACCGAGCACCGCCGCGACGACGACCCGGACCGCTACCAGACGTAGTTCGGGTCGACGTGCATGCACGCCGTGGTGTCCGAACCGTTGAGGGCGTCCGCCGAGGTCGGGGTCTTGTCGTCCTCCGCCGGGGCCTTGTATTTCGTGCCGGTGGTCCAGTCCGCGCCGACGACCAGGGTGACGCCGGAGACGCTCGTGGACTTCTTCACCGCGCTCGTCGGGATGCCGAGGGCCTTGGCGACCCGTTGGGCGTCGCCCTCCAGGTCGGCGCTCGGGTAGCGGACGATTGTCGTGGCCTGGCTGGGGGTCGTCGAGGAGTCGGCGACCGCCTCCTTGAAGCCCTTGCCGACGAGGAGTTGGGCGATCGAGGTGGCCCGCCCGCGGACCGCGCTCGTCGTGTCGGTGCGGGTGCCGTTCTCCACCTGTACGGCGATCTTGTCGTCGGCGGCGGCCGGGTCGGTGGACGCCTTCACCGCCGTAGCCGACTTCTTCTTGTCCTTGCCGTCCAGCGCGATGTCCTCACGGACCAGCCGGAACAGCTGGTCGGCGTCGGTCGGCCTGGGGACCACCCGGCCGCTGCTGCCCGAGTACTCCCACGGCATCGTCGTCATGGTGATGCGGTTGGTCGGAACCTTCTTCAGTTCCTTGCTCAGGTCGTACAGCTTGGCGACGGTCCCGAGGCCGTTGTCGACCGTGAGCGCCTTCGTGGCCGTCTCGGCGAGGCTGCGCAGCTTCGTCGGATTGCTCAGCGTGGCGTTCTCGCGCAGCTGGCGGACCATCGAGTTCATGTACTGGTGCTGCGCCTTGGTCCGGGCGATGTCGGTGTCGTCCTCGAAGCCGTAGCGCGTGCGCAGCCACTCCAGGGCCTGCTTGCCCTTCACCGCCGTGGTGCCCTTCTTCAGCTTCAGGCCCGAGCCCTTGCCGGAGGAGGTGTGCGAGTAGATGTTGGCGTCCACGCAGACCGGCACCCCGCCGATCGCGTCCGCCATCGACACGACACCCGAGAAGTCGACCATCATGAAGTGGTCGATGTGGATGTCGGTCAGCTTCTCCCAGGTCGCCACCGTGCACCCGGGGCCGCCGCGGCCCAGCGAGTCGTTCGTGATGACGTCGGTCTCGGCCGCGTACGACTTGCCGGTGTCCGGGTCCGTGCACTTGGGGATGTCCGTCAACGTGTCGCGCGGCATGCTCACGACCGACATGTTGCTGCGGTCCGCGGAGACGTGGAGCAGCATCTGGACGTCGGCGCGGGCCGGGGTGTCGAAGGTGTCCTTCGCGCCGCCGAGCTTCTGGTTCTCCGCGGAGTCCCGCGCGTCCGAACCGATCAGCAGGATGTTCAACGGCTTCTGCCCGGCCGCGTTGGCCTTGGACTCGGCCGCCCGGTCCTTCTCGTCCCCGATGTTCAGGGGGTCTTTCTTTATGTTGTCGTTGAGGTGCTGGTAGTACAGGTATCCGGCGCCGGCCGTCCCGAGTATGACCAGCACGAGGACACTCGCCGACCAGCGCAACGCCCGCCGGCTACGGCCTTTGCGTCTGCCCCCGTCCCTGTCCGACGGGCGTTTCCCCGCCGCCGGTCTCTTTCCGTCCGCCGGCGTGAGCGACATCGTGTCCTCAACCGCCGGCACCTCCCCACGCACGCTGCTTCGAGTCAAGTCCCCACCCCTCCCACGCCGCGCCCTGACGCACGGGTCCGCCCCGCGCCCTGTTAGACGCGGAACGGACCCGTGTGGTCACTTACTTGGCGCACTCAACCTTGTCCGCCGTGGACTTCTGGACCCCCTCCGGCGTCGACCCCGCTGTCGAGGTGAGCGGGACGCCGGCTCCCTTGAAGTCCTTGCCCAGGGTCAGCGTCATCGCCGGGAGTCCCTGGGAGTTCTGCACACTCTTGCCCGGCTTCATCGCGGACCCCGAGAGGCCCATGATGGCGGCGAGCCGTCGAGCCTGGTCCGCCTGGTCGGGTGCGTACTCAAGGGTCGTCTTCGCGAGCACCGCCGGAGCGTTGCCCGCGTTCTCGGACTTGAGCACGCCCTCATCATTCTGCAGCCACGTAAGAGTTTCCTGTGCGCTGCCGGCCACGGCCCCTCCGTTGAGGATCCGCACCCGCACCGCGGAGGCGGCGGACTTGGTGCCCTTGAGCCGGGCGGCCACGGCGGCCTTCTCCTTCGCGGCCTTCTGCTTGACCGCGGTGAAGGAGGTGTCGCTCTTGATCAGGGAGAAGACCTGCGGAGCGGTCGTGTTGTTGAGGACGACCGTCACCGGGGTCTTCTCCGCCGGGTTGTCGACGACCGGCACGGTGGTGAAGGTCAGGTTCTTCGGGTTGAGCTTGCCCAGCTCCAGACCGAGGTCCTTCAGCTTGCTGATGCTGTCGAGGTTGTCGTCGACGGTCAGCGCCTTGGTGCCGGCCTCCGCCAGCTTCAGCATCTTCGTGGGGTTGGTGAGCGTGGAGTTGGACTTCAGCTTCCGCATCAGCGCGCTCAGGAACTGTTGCTGCAGCGTGATCCGGCTCAGGTCACCGCCGAAGCCGACCGAGTGCCGGGTCCGCACGAAGGCCAGCGCCTGCTCGCCCGAGAGGTTGTGCGAGCCCTTGGACAGCTTCAGATGCGAATCCGAGTCGTCGATGTCCTTCGCCAGACAGACCGTGACCCCGCCGACCGCGTCGGTCAGCGTCTTCACGGCGTTGAAGTCGGCGACCATGAAGTCGTCGGGCTGGATCCCGGTCAGCTCGGTGACCGTCCGCACGGTGCAGCTGGGCGTACGGCCGTCCTGCCCGAGGCTGGTGTTGAAGCGGACGCTCGTCGTGCCCGGGATGACCTTGGACGTGCCGTCCGACTGGGTCGTCGGGCAGTCCGGGACATCGGTGATCAGGTCGCGGGGGATGCTGAGCGCGGTCGCGTTCGAGCGGTCCTTGGACACGTGCAGCAGGATCGTGGTGTCCGCGTGGCCGACGCTGCCGGCGTCGCCGTAGCCCTCGTTGCCCGCGCCGGTGCGCTTGTCGGTGCCGATCACCAGCAGGTTGATGGCCTTGCCCTTGCTGAAGCCACCGGTGCTCGCGCCGTCGTCGGAGACAGCCGTGATGTTGTCGTTGAGGTGCTTGATGTAGAGGTACCCGGCCGCGGAGACGGCGACCAGCACGAAGGCCAGCCCGCCGCCGGTCCACATCAGGACCTTCTTGCCCTTGGCCTTCTTCTTCACCGGCCGGCGTCCGCGCCGGGCCGGTGGCTCCTCGGGCGCGCCCCGCCGTCTGCGCGGCGGCGGCACCTCACGCCCCGGACTCCTCGGGACCGTCTCCCGCTCCGGCGCCGCGACACTGCGGTTCTGCGCAGTGGCTCTACGGGGCCCCGGCACCGCTGACTGCGGTGCGGAAGGAGTCAGTCGCAGTTCGTATTCACCAGTGTTCGGATTGAGTACCCACTGGTCTGCGGGGTCGATGTCGCCCGCCCGCCCACGGCCTTGCGCGTCCACGGTTTACCGAATCCTCCGTCGGGGCCACGCGGCGCCTTCCCCCTCCAGGCGCTCGGGTCTCGTTCATCCAGTGCGGCAAGCACACCGGATCGCTCACACTATCCGTCCAGTTGAGCGGCAAGTGACTGTGGTGACAAATTCCACGTCCCTACAACCGGTCAATCCGCCCTATTTTTCGGAACAAAAGTTCGTCGACTTGGTGATCGCCTTACCCGCAGGTGTCCTCGGCGGCGGTGTTCCCGCGAAACGTGGGCGCGGGCGAGATCCCCGAACCGGGCGCCGTATTACGGGCGTTTGCGACAGAATCCTGCGGAACTTCCTCCGTCACCGCGACGGTGGCGTCCGCCCGCAGCCGGGCGAACAGCTTTTCGGCCTCGGGCTCCACGAGCTGGTCGCGATTCGCGTTGTAAATGTACGACTCCCTCGGAACGGTGAGGAATTGCACATGTTCGGTGGGGATGTTCCGCAGCCCGCGCACCAGTTCGTACAAACCGCGCAGATTAGCCAGTTCCGGATCGGTGGTCAGCGAAGAGGTGGCCGCATCGAGCACGGGATACAGCTTCACCGGATTGAACAGCACGTCATCGCTCTGCACCTTGTTGACGAGCGCCCCCAGAAACCCCTGCTGACGGTCCATCCGATCGGTGTCACTCCCGTTCCCGAGCGACTTCCGCGCCCGCACATACCCGAGCGCCTGCTCCCCGTCGAGGGTGACCTTGCCCGCGGGCAGCCTCAACTTGGCGGCCTTGTCACGGATAGGACTCTTCAGACAGACCTGCACCCCGTCAACAGCGTCGACCATGTCCTTGAACCCATGAAAATCCACCACCATGTGATGGTCGATCCGCACGTTCGTCAGCTTCTCCACGGTCCGGATCGTGCACCCCGAACCCCCCACCTGGAACGCGTAGTTGAACATCGCGAACATCGGCTCGGTCCGCGTCCCGTCCGGCCGCAGACACCCCGGCACATCCACCATCAGGTCCCGCGGCAACGACACGGCGGTCGCGCTGCGCCGGTCGGCCGCCAGATGCAACAGGATCGTCGTGTCCGACCGCTCGGTCCCCGAGTCCCGCCCGTACTCCGCGTTCCCGTCCCCCGACCGCGAGTCGGACCCGATCAGCAGAATGTTCTGCGCCCCCTTCACGAGGGCGGTGGGCCGCTCCTTCTCATACCGGGCGAGCTCGGCGGCGGCGGCGTCGTCGGGCGTGATGTTCGAGTCGAGCTTCGCGTAGACACCCCATCCGACACCGGCGGCCCCTACGACGACCACTCCCACCCCGGCCCCGACCCCCCGCACCCGGCCCGAGAACGCCTCCCACGGTGTCGTCCAACACGTGCGGTTCCACCCCTCATGGCCGTCGTAAGAGTGTGTGGTCCTGCGTGTGGTTCTGCTCTTACGACCATGGCGTGGATGGGGTGGGGGAGGCGGCCGTTGCTGACCCATTCGGGTGACTAGTTTTTTTAGGGGCGCGGGGAACTGCGCGACCAGCCCCCACCGGCCGTAACTCGCCAAACAACCGCCACCATCCCCTTCAGGGGCGCGAAACAGTCACCCGCTCACTCTCAACCCGCTTGGCCAACGCACCCTCACCCAACTGCTCCAGATTCCGGCACAACACCACAGACCCCCCAGAGGCAAGCGGCGCATACAACCCCGAGCTCACCCCGTCCCACGTGTCGTACGAGAGCCCGGACAGCACCCGAGCCCCGGCATCCCCGTCGGCCCGAGCCCGCTCAACAACCTGCAC
>NZ_JBXVPZ010000518.1:0-6339 GCF_057961495.1 Streptomyces sp. P5F9
GATGCACATCGCGGTGAGCGCCCCGGGCCCTGCGCGAGGACGCCTTCTGGACCGGGGCGCTCACCGCGATGTGCATCGGCGGCCTGCTGATGGCGATCATCGCGACGACCTGACCGCCAATGCCGGGTCTTCACATCGGGCGCTGCACCGGCCTCCTCGGTGCCAGGGGGCGACTTCCGGAAATGTGACACTCGACCCAGGAAGTGTCACATTTCTGCGGTGCGGGTCCGCTCCCGCGGGAACGGACAAAGGGCCGCACCGCTCAAGCTCGAAGACCCCCTGTGCCTGCCCATGCCTGTCGCCGGGCAAGGCCGAGCGGGGTGCCGCCGGGGCCCACGCGGCGCACGACGACGCCGCCCGCCCCTACGGGACCGCCACGGTCGACAACGTACGGACCCGAGCGAAGGGAATCGCCGCCGCCAGACCGACGGCGATCGCGGCCTGAGACCATCGAGCGCATGGGCAAGCACAGTCGACCCGGGCCGCCGAACCAGCCGTCACGTGCCGTCCCGCGCGCCGATGCCGACGACCCGCTCGCGCCGTACGACAAGCGGCGCCGACCGCCGATGGACGTCTTCCGGCGCCACCGGCCCGTGCACGGCGGCGCCGGTCACCTCCGGCCCGACGAGCCACGCGTCCTGGAGGAGTGGGACGGCTTCACCTACCAAGTGGTCGGCACCGCCGACGACCTCACCGCGGCGCAGGAGTGGGTGAACCAACTCCGGATCGGCGACGACCCGGCTGCGTGACGAGCCTCGGCGAAGGGTCCCTGATCACGCCCTTTACTCCTGTCGCCACAGGCAGAACGGGTGCCTGGCCGGGTCCAACAGGACCCGTACGTCGTCCTGCGGCTGGCAGTCGTGGAGCGTGGCTCCCAGGCCCACGGCACGCTCGACCTCGCTCTCCAGGTCGTCGACCTCGATGTCGAGGTGCAGCATCATCTGCTGCTCGCCTGGCCTGCGGGTGGGCCACACCGGCGGGACGTACTCCGGCTCGGTCTGGAAGGAGAGGCCGGTGCCGCCGTCGGGCGGGCCGATCAGGACCCAGTCGGGTTCCTCGGCCCGGACGACGTAGCCAAGGAGGCGGACGTAGAAGCCGGCCAGCTCGTGCGCGTCCCGCGCGTCGAGCACCACGGTGGACAGTCTCGTAGGCGACATGCCCGCCCTCTACCCGCTCACGGCGTGCCCTACTGGCGGCGCTTCTTCCCGTCCAGCTCGTCCCACCACTCGTCGGACTTGGGGTCGCCGGACGGGTCGTCCCACCAGCGGTCGTCGGGGCCGCGCCGGTTGGCGACCATGGCGGCGACCGGCGGGATCAGCATCGCGACCACGCACATCCCGACGGCTACGGGCACCGACCAGATCCGCACGACTCCCCAGGCCAGGACGAAGAGCCCGATGCAGATGCCCATCATGACGAAGTACACGCGACGGCGACGTGCCAGCATCTCTCCAGCGTAGGCCCGCATCGAAGCCGACTCCACAGGTGCGGGCCCACCAGCGCAGGGGCGCGCGAGAGGTTCGAGCGGGCGCGGGCGCACGTCCGAAGCGCTGCGATTCCCTCTTTCGGCGGGACCGCCGCGAGCGCCGCCCCCTCTACGTTCAGTACTTCCACTGATCATCTGCTGAAAGGCGGCCGACTTGACGCCCTCGTACTCCCGAAGCGCCCTGGTTGCCGCGCTCGTCTCCCTGGCCGTCTGGGGCGTTCCGGCGTCGGTGTCGGCCGCCACCGGTCAGGTCCGCGGAGCCGGTGCCCGGAATCGCACCACCCGGCGCCGACGGGACCGCCGTCTACAAGGACATGGACGGCCGGATCATCCCGGAGGCCGACCTGGGCCGGACGGCCGCCGCACAGCGGTTCGGGTGCACGCCCGTCAGCGGGCGGGACAACCCTCACCGGTCCGGCACCGGGCTGGCGGCCTCGGGTCACGGCTGGTGGGA
The DNA here is from genome assembly GCF_057961495.1 of Streptomyces sp. P5F9. Taxonomy (NCBI): domain Bacteria; kingdom Bacillati; phylum Actinomycetota; class Actinomycetes; order Kitasatosporales; family Streptomycetaceae; genus Streptomyces; species Streptomyces sp. P5F9. The sequence goes on from NZ_JBXVPZ010000518.1 coordinate 1,941, forward strand.
CAAGGGGAACTGCGACAACCCCGAAGAAGGAACTGAAGCCCGGCGGCGGGAGCAGCAACCGTACGGTGGCCCGGCACGACTGCACCGACACCGAGCGGACCTCCTGGCGCAACCATGTGGATGTGGACGTCATCGGTGAGATCGACACGGCCGAAAAGCCGATGAACCAGGCCGACGTCAACTGCCGGGTCCGTTAGTCCGACAGCTAAGGAGGGGCACAGTGGAGAGTGCTGGAACCCTGTTCGGCGCCTTCTACGGCGAGCTCGTCCCGTATCCCTGGCACGATCCCGAGCACGACGCCTACCAGCTGTTCCACCAGCGGTCGCTCGCCATGGGCTGGCTCGATCAGCTGTGGGGCATGAACGACGCCGGCTGGGAGCACCCCGGCGGTGCCTCCGGGACGGGACTGATCTCCTGGTTCCAGGTCGAGGCCGGGCCGGTCGCCGGTGACCGCCCGCTGCCCGTGCGGCCGTTCCTGGCCTGCGCCGGGGACGCGGTCGCGCGGACCGGGCGGGCGGACTTCACCGCCGTACAGCTGCTGCTGCCCGTGCAGGGCATCGATCCGGCGTCGCGGCCGGCGTACGCGAGCGTGCCGTCCCTGATGACGGTCGAGTGGTTCGGCGAACGGGACCCCGGTGCGCGGACCCCGGTCACGGTCGCCGTCAGCAGCGGGGGCCAGGAACTTCACGTCGTCGAAGAACGGCTCGCCGGCCTGAAGCAGGATGTCTTCGTCCACCGGTCGTCGTCCTCGCTCCATGGCACGACCGTTCCCGACGGCATTCCGGCCGCGCCCTTCGACGACACCTTCTGGGACGGTCCGGCCCGACACCACGCGATGCTGCGCGGCGAGCTCGCCGAGTGGTCGTGCGACGCCGTGGGATGGCTGGGAGAGGTCGTCGCCGACTGTGCCGCGCTGGGCGGGCTGCGGGCGCCGCTGCTGATCAGCGTGGTCCGGGGCCGCTGACACCCGCCGCCCCGGCCCGTACCCGCCGCATGCCGAAGGGCTGTACCGCGGAGGTACAGCCCTTCGGCCGAGGCGTTCGGCGCCGGTCGGTCAGACCGCGATCGCGACCTCCGCCAGGCCGCCCGTCTGGGCGACCACCGTGCGGTCGGCGGTGGCGCCCGGAACGAGGGCGCGGACGGTCCAGGTGCCTTCGGCCGCGTAGAAGCGGAACTGGCCCGTCGCGGAGGTCGGGACCTCCGCGGTGAACTCGCCGGTCGAGTCCAGGAGACGGACGTAGCCCGTCACCGGCTCGCCGTTACGTGTCACCTGACCCTGGATGGTGGTCTCACCGGGCTTGATCGTCGAGGCGTCGGGGCCGCCGGCCTTCGCTCCACACATGTCTTGGTTTCCTTCAGGTCGCAGCGGTTGTGCGGGTTCTTGTGCTTACTTGTTGGCGCCGAGCTCGATCGGAACGCCGACCAGGGAGCCGTACTCGGTCCAGGAACCGTCGTAGTTCTTGACGTTCTCGACACCGAGCAGCTCGTGCAGCACGAACCAGGTCAGGGCCGAGCGCTCGCCGATACGGCAGTACGCGATGGTGTCCTTGGCGAGGTCGACCTGCTCCTCGGCGTAGAGCTCCTTGAGCTCGTCGTCCGACTTGAAGGTGCCGTCGTCGTTGGCGTTCTTCGACCACGGGATGTTGCGCGCGGACGGGACGTGACCCGGACGCTGCGACTGCTCCTGCGGAAGGTGCGCCGGCGCGAGCAGCTTGCCGCTGAACTCGTCGGGCGAACGGACGTCGACCAGGTTCTGCGCGCCGATGGCGGCCACGACGTCGTCGCGGAACGCGCGGATCGCCTTGTTCTGCGGCTTCGCCTTGTAGTCGGTGGCGGGACGCGAGGGGACTTCCTCGACCAGCTCGCGGGCGTCCAGCTCCCACTTCTTGCGGCCACCGTCGAGCAGCTTGACGTTGTCGTGGCCGTAGAGCTTGAAGTACCAGTAGGCGTACGACGCGAACCAGTTGTTGTTGCCGCCGTAGAGGATCACCAGCGTGTCGTTGCCGATGCCCTTGCCGGACAGGAGCTTCTCGAAGCCCTCCTGGTCGACGAAGTCACGGCGTACCGGGTCCTGGAGGTCCTTCGTCCAGTCGATCCGGATCGCGTTCTTGATGTGGTTCTTCTCGTACGCGGACGTGTCCTCGTCGACCTCGACGATCGCCACGCTCGGGTTGTCGAGGTTGGCCTCGACCCAGTCGGCGTCGACCAGGACGTCACTGCGGCTCATGCTTTTCTCCTCCGGGGCAGTTACGGCGGTGCGGTGCGTGAGAGAAAGGGTGCGCGCTCGCGCGGGTGTCCCTGATCAGGGACACGAGGGGGGAAGACGGAAGCCTGCGCTTCCGCTCAGAAAGTGCGACAGAGCATGGCGGCGACGCGGCACAGGTCAACTGCCCGCCGCTTCGTGAGGTCGTCCGCCTGGCCCCGCGGCCGGAGGGCGCTCCATGTGCACTGCATGCCTCGATCGTAGGGACGGATCGCGGCGCATGTCACCGGTGTGTCGTATTTTGAGACGCGATCGTCCGTGATGTGAGACAGGAGAGTCGCCGAAGGCCCTCCGACAGGGAATCCGGGCCCCTTCGGCCGTTAATTCCCCTGCCGCACGGACACGGGCGTCTCGCCCCTCGGACAAGCACTGCTCACCGGACCCCGTCCTACCCGGCCAGCCTGACGTTCGAACCCTTCACCTTGATGTCCACACCGCTCTTCGCGGCCTGCACACTGTCCAGCTTCACACCGCCCGGCAGCTGGTCGAGCGTCTGCTGGAAGTCGGTGATCGAGCGGACCCGGGAGTCGGCGAGGTCGACGACCAGCTTGGGCAGGTTGTCCGCGTGCACCTTCACCGTGTTGCCCACGACGGTCACCGTGCTGAGCACCGGATACGTCGTCGTCCCGACCCCCGTGACCGTGACCTTCATGTCGGCCTTGATCTTGCCGTCGCCGCCGTCGGAGAGGCTGACGATCTGGGCCGTGACGCCGGTGAAGACGGGCGTCGGCGCGGACTTGGCGGCCTTGAGCAGCTGGTCGTAGGAGATGCTCGCGGTGCCCGTCGCGCTGGCCGCCGTGGCGGAGCTGTAGTCGCCGGAGAACTTGACGTCCTTCATGTCGGCCTTGAGGTCGTCGATCCGGATCGTGGTGGCGCCGCCGGAGGCGCTCGTGTTGCCGGTCGGGGCCTCGTACTGGCCGACGCCGAGTTCCACGTCGTCCAGCTCACCGGAGGCGACCTGGGTGAGGAAGGGAAAGCCCTTGATGGAGACGTCGGGGGTGCTGGCCAGGTTCTCGCTGGTCTTCACCTTGGACGCGGCCTCCTCCTCCGCGAAGTGGACCGCGACCCGGTCCACGACCACGAACAGGACCCCCAGGATCACCACGACGATCAGAAGTATTCGCAGCCCACGCATCTACGGAGTTCCCCACCTGGTGGTCGTCGACGAAAGCGGTACAACGACCGGATGGCCGCCCAGCGCGAGAGTAGTCCTGCGGAACACGTGTACCGCGAAATTGTCGATCACCTGTGACAGTGCTCTTAACTGCCGCAGGTGTTTCCAATAACTGCCGCCTCCAGCACGGCACTTGGCCGCCCCGCGTCAGACGAGCGCCCGTCCCAGCAGATACACCGCCGGGGCCGCCGCGGCGAGCGGGAGGGCCACGCCTGCCGTGAAGTGGACGAAGCGGGACGGGTAGTCGTAGCTCGCCACCCGGTGGCCGATCAGCGCGCAGACCCCCGCGCCCGCGCCGAGCAGCGCGCCCTTCGCGCCCATGCCGGTCATCCCGCCTACGGCGATGCCCGCACCGGCGGCCGCCAGCAGTGATACGACGACCGACGCCACGGTCGGCAGCGGCAGCGCGCGGGCCAGGATCGCGACGGCGACGGCGGCCGCGCCGACGGTCACCGCGTCCGGGTCGGCCGCGAGGTGGCCGGCCGCGACGATCGCCAGGGCTGCCGAGGCGACCGTCGCCATCAGGCTCGTGATCCGGGTGTCCGGGTCGGCGTGCGAGCGCAGCTGCATGACGAGGGAGAGCAGGACCCAGACACCGAGGGTGCCGAGGATCGCGGCGGGGCCGTTCTCCCGCCCGGCCGCGAGCAGCGCCACGTCCGCGACGAGCGCGCCCGCGAAGGCGAGCGCGATGCCCTGCCGCGCGGGCCACATCCCGTTCAGCCGGAACCAGCCCGCGGCCGTCACCGCCTGAAGGACGACTAGCGGTACGACGAGGGCGTACGACCCGACCTGCGCGGTGACGGAGAGCAGGAGCGCCAGTACGGCGGTGAGGCCGGCGGGCTGCATCCCGGGCTCGATGATCGGCGAACGCCCCTCAAGCCGGGCCCGCTGCGCGTCGGTGATCCGGGCGTTGCCGGCGAGGGAGGGCGGGCCGTAGCCCTCTCCGGCGGAGGGGGCTACGG
>NZ_JBXVPZ010000519.1:0-6320 GCF_057961495.1 Streptomyces sp. P5F9
TGTCACCACGGTTGAGCGGGTTGGTGCCGGGTACGCGGCGGGCTGCGCCGTACCGCCACGACCCGCTCCCGTTGCGTTGGCGGCTGCGGGCTCGTGGGCCGTCCCGGCGGGGATCGCTACGTGGTCACCACTCCGCCGAGCGCCAGCGGACCGAGAGTTGGGCGCCGGTGTCGTAGGTGTCGGGGCGGAATGCCAGTTCGGCTCGGCCCGGTTCGAAGGCGAAGAGTTCCTCGGGGCTGCTGTCCGCTGCCGCGGTGTGGCGGCGGGAGGCTGTGGAGTTGAGGGTGACTGTGCCGGCTGCTGTGTCTACGACCAGTTCGTCGCCGGTCGCCAGTCCGATCTCGTAGCGCAGTCGGCGGCCCGAAGTGCGGTCTGTGACCGTGGGGTTGGTGCAGGGGCCCGTGAAGGTCAGGATCGGGTGCGTGGGGGCCGAACCGGAGTTGTCCGCGCCCACGTCACCGGTGGATGACGCCTGGCCCCAGTACAGCGGCCAGGTCAGGGGCCAGGTGAGGCCGCTCTCCGGCTGCGGGGCGCCGGTGACTGCCGTTTGCTCGTCGACGGTGTAGCGGCGGGGGTCGGTGGCGTACCACTGGACCGATGCCTTGGAGACGCCCTGTGTGGTGTAGGTCCGGTCGGCTGCCAGGACGCGCTGGCTGACCCGGGCTCGGATGGCCAGGGTCTCGCCGTGCAGCCGTACCGCAAGCCAGCGTTCGGAGTCGCCCAGCAGGAGCGCCTGACGCAGGGCTCGCATCGCGGAGAGGGAGGAGGCGGTGTCGTCCTGCGGTGGCACGGTCCACACCGAGCCGCCGACCTTACGGGGCTTGGCGTACCGCGCGCCCGGCCAGGCGCCGTGCGCGGTGGGGTGGTCGGCGTCTGTCGTGTCGTAGTCCGGCAGATCCTCCCAGCCGGTCAGCCCGTCACTGCCGATCTCGTACGGCGTACCGGGGCCCAGCAGCAGTCCGGCCCACTGCATCTGCCCGTCGCGGGTGATGAGTGAGCCGGGGGGTACGTCGTCGATTGAAGTGGTGGATGTGATCGTCGTCAGGTCGGCCATGGGGCCGTCACCTCGCTGTCAGGGTGCGTGCCGTTTCATGCGCGGGCGTGGGCGGAGGCCAGGAAGAGGAGGTCGGTCGCGGTGCCGTGGGCTCCGGTGCCGGTGCTCTCGTGGAACTCCTTGATGTGGGGGGTGGGTTGGGCGTGCCTGGCCGTCCGGGTGCGGGTGGCTCGGGTGCGTTGTCGTTCCAGCGTGGTGAGGGAGAGGACCTTGCCGGTGCGGGCGCCGGGGATCGCTATGCCGCCCTCCGTGAGCATCGGGATCTTGTTGAGGTGTACGCCGAACTTCTTGCCGAGGATGCTGAAGCTGAGCTTGTTCAGGCCGTCGATCACCCAGTTCGCGAAGGCGACGAGGCCGGAGATCGGTCCCTTTACGACGCCGGCTACGGTCTGGGCGCCGGTCGTGACGAACTGGCCCATCGCGCGCAGGGTGTTGGTGGTGGCGTCCTTGACCCGGGTGAAGCCGCGGGGGATTTCCTTGGTGATCCAGTTCAGGGCCGGTTTGACGGCGTTCTTGAAGCCGCTCCAGATCGCGGAGACCTTGCCGCTGAGGGCGTGGGTGTCGCCGGTGGTCAGGGCTTTGGCGGCGGCGAAGCCGGTGTTGATGACCGTGCCGAGGATGGAGAGGGTCGTGGTGATCAGGGTGAGGTAGCCGGTGACGTAGGTGTTCACCGCGCCGGCTATCAGTTTGAGGATCGGGGCGAGGATCGTGAGGTAGCTCTGGACGTACTTCAGGATCAGCGCCGCCAGTTGGTCCATCAGGCGTTGGCCGGTCTCGGAGTTCAGCGCGATGTCCAGCAGCCAGCCCGCCAGGGGGAGGAGGATGCCGGCGACGAAGCCGATCGGGTTGGCTCGGGTGAGGGCGTTGATGATGATCATCACGCCGGAACCGATGGTCATGGCCGTGCCGAAGGTGTCGAGGAGGCCGCCGAGGACGCCGGAGGCCGCGATGAGGGCGCCGACCATGGCGAAGACACCGCCGAGGTTGGTCGTGAGTTTGCTGAGGGATCTGCCGGCGGACCTGACCCTGGTGGCGGCGGACTTGATGCCGGTGGTGGCTGTGGTGGTGGTCTGGGCGGTTCTGGTGACGGAACGGGCGGCGGTGTCTGCGTTCGTCTTGATCTGCTGTACGGCTGTGGCGGTTTGGGTGGTGGGGGTGGTGGCGCGGTCGAGGTCGGCGGCGGTGCCTGTGACGCGCTGGGCGAAGGACCGTACGCCGGAGTGGGTCTGCTCGATCCTGGTCCGGAAGGAGCGCAGGGCGGGGGCGGCACCGGCGAGGGGATTGGCCGCGCTACTCATCCGCGTGCCTTCGCCAGGAACATCAGCGCGTCGGCGGTGCTCTGCGGGGTGCTGGTCTGGGCCGCGTAGTAGTTCTCGATGTGGAGTGCGCTGCCGTCGGTGGCGGACATCCCGGCGTACGCCCGGCCCCGCGAGGCCGCTGCCTTGAGCAGGCGGTCGAGCTTGCTGAGGGGCAGGACGGCCTCCGCCTCGCCGGCCTCGGCCAGGAGCGCGGGGACGCCGCCGGAGCGGGGCATGACGACACCGCCGGTGGCCAGCGCGGGGATCCTCGGCAGGCTGACGCCGAAGGTCTTGCCGCCGACCATCGGGACCCAGCCGGGGATGGAGACGTGGATGCCGTTGAGGGCGCCGATCGCTCGGTTGATGAGACCGATGACCGCGTTGATCGGGTCGCGGACCGCGCCCCTGATGCCGTCGAAGGCCCGGCTCGCGATGCCCTTCAGGCCGCCCCAGATGCTGGACAGCCGGTCTTTTACGGCCCGGAAGGCGTCCGGGATCGCGGACTTGACCCAGCTGACGACCGGCGAGATGACGGCCTTGATGCCCTTCCAGACGTTGGAGACGACCGTGCTGATCGCCTTCAGGACGCCAGTGATGATCGACTTCCATACGTTGACGTAGGTCCTGATGACCGTGGCGACGGCCTTGACGATGTTCGTGATCGCCGTCTTGATGCCGCTCCAGACCGATTTGATCAGCTTGCCGGCGTTCTTCATGATCGGCTCGATGGCCTTCATGACGCTGCTGATCACGGCCTTGATGACCTCGAAGGCCTGCTTCAGGACCTTCTGCATGGTCTTCGAGTTGGTCACCATGTCGATGACCTTCGAGATGAGCGGCTGGAGCAGGCTCATGAGCATGCCGAAGAAGTTGCCCTTCATCGACTTGTTCATCTTGTCCTGGCCGGCGGCCGCCTTGCCTGCTCCGGACTCGTACTTGCCGAGATTGGTGCCGGCGCTGGAACCGGTCCTGCCGGTTTTGCCGAGGGACTTCTCGGCCTGGTCGGAGGCGGTTTTGAGGTCTTTCAGTTCTTTTCCGGAGCCCTGGACCGCGGTTTTGAACTGCTTGAGTTGACCTTCGCCGGACTTCGCCTTGTCGCCGACGCCCTTCACGGCGGTACCCGCGGTGCCCGCCTGGGTCTGGAAGTTCTTGAGTGCGGTGGCCGATCTACTGAGTGCCTGAACGAGTGACATCCGTTATCTGGTCCTTTCGCGGTTGTGGAGCCGTTCCCCGCACAGGTCAGCCGAGCGAGGCAACGAGGATGTCGACCTGCCTACGAAGTACTTGCAGTTCGTCAGCGGTACCGCCGGCCGTGGCCACCGACGCCGCCCCCCGAGCTCGGTTCTGGACGTGTGTTGATCTCCTGGAGAGGTCTCGCACTTCCGTGCGCACTGCTGCCAGTCGGCTGTCGGTGTCCCCGAGATTCGAATTGGTTCGCGTGATGCGGGTCTCCAACCCGTTCACTTTGCGCCTCAGTCCGGAAACGATTGCCGTCAGACGCCTTGTCCCGTCGCTGAGCGCGCCGAAATTGTCTCGCGCGCGCTCCTGGCTCAGTCGTCGATTTCGCTGCTCTTCCGACTCCCTCCAGAGAAGACCGTTATTGCGTCGGACGACATGGAATTTGTTCTCCAGCCACTTCGTGATGATGTCGCTGGTGGAGAAGATGGACGGAAGGGTGGCCGCGATGAGGGAGCCGAGTCCTATGCTGAAGGCCGATCCCATGGCCAGGGAGGCCACAGAGAATTTCGATCCGCCCAGGAGGTCCGCGTCCTGGATGGTCTTCAGGACCGCGGCCGGTTTCGTCTTTTCGTTCACGTACGACGTGGTGGCGAGTTCGCTCGAATTCGCGGGGTCTGTCTTCAGGACTCCTGTCCTGACTTGACCAACGCTTATGCTGCCGGATTTGTCTGCCTTGCCCTTGAGCCCCGCTTCGAGCGTGGAGATCTTCGTCTCAAGGTCGTCGATCCTCTGCTTGTCGGTCATTTTTCCGTATCCTTGATCCGCCGTTGCTGATAGGTGGGTGCACTATGTAACGAAAGGTAATGATTTGTTCATCTTCATTCTGTACGTGCCGGCGCTGGTGTGCCTGGGATTGGGTGCGTTCGGCCTGCGTGACGTGTGGATCCTCAGAAGAAGAGGGGTTCGAACCGAAGGCCGATGTGGTGGTACGAGCTGGAATGCGAATATCCCCTCGATCGACGTTATTTATCGCGACGAAAGAGAGGAAAGGCACTACGTCACGATGGCGGCCGAGGATCTCGGACTCGCGGGTGACGAATCCATCGTCAGCGTCGTTTACGACCCGCTCAAGCCGGACCGGGCGACGACTGAAACGGTTCTGAAGAAGCCGAAATGGAAAACCCAGGAGGGATACATGGTGATCGTCGGCTTGGGTATCGGCGCGGTGGCTACCGTGTTGATCGTGGTCGCCGCGTCTTACTGAGGGGCGCGAGGGCGTGAGGGCGTGGCGCAGTACGTCAGAGACGGAGCGCAGTGCCTCGTCCAGGGTGTCCGCGATGAAGTGGCCAGTCACGTGCGCGTGATGGTGAGGATGACCGGGTCCGTGCCGATAGCCAGTTGTGCCGCTGTGGTGACGGCTGGGGACTTCGTGGCTACTGCTGAGGTTCTCCTTGTAGCGGACCTGCTCCCAGGGCGCCGGTGAACTCCGACCATGCCGCGCGGCTCACGGTGGTCCAGGGCAGTTCCGGGTGCTTCGAGTCGCGGAGGGCGATGCGGGGGCCGGCGGTCGCCATCTCGACGCAGTTGTTGGCGGACGCCTCGGAGTACGAGGACTTGATCCACTTCAACTCGGGCACGGCGGCTCTTCCTCTTACAGCTCTTTGATGATGTCGAGGACGGCGTCCCTCGACTGGCTGCGATTCAACGCTACTTGTTCCACCGCGTCCATACGGCGCCGGAAGTTGGCCAGTTGGGCGGGGGCGTCGAAGAAGACGGCGCCGGTCGGTGAGTCCAGCTGGACCGTGTCCAGGTGAGGGCTGTCGGCCGCCGCGTAGAGCACGGAGTCGCCCGCCATGGGGAACCCGCCCGCGCTGAACGGGATCACGAGGAGCGTGACGTTGTCCCGCTCGCTCTCCGCGAGCAGGTGGTTGAGCTGTGCGCGGGCCACCTGTCGGCCACCCACTTGCATACGGAGCGCGCTCTCGTGGATCACGCCCTGGTACGGCACCGGGGGCTCCTTGGTGATCACCGCGTGGCGGGCGAGGCGTTGGGCGATGCGCAGTTCCACCTCCAGGCGGGGCAGCGCCGGGATGAACAGGTCGAAGAGGGCGCGTGCGTGGTCCTCGACCTGGAACATGCCCGGCAGATGGGCGGTCTGGAGCGTGCGCAGCGACGCCGCGTGGTGCTCCAGTTCGGCCAGGTCCAGGAAGTCGGGCGGCACCTTGCCCCGGTACTCGTCCCACCAGCCGCCGCTGCGTCCACCCGTCATCGAGGCCAGCGCGTCGATCAGCGTCGGGTCGTCGCACTCGTAGATGGCGGCCAGGCGCCGCAGACGCTGCTCGCTGATGCCGAAGCGGCCCGCCTCCGTGTTGGAGATCGTGGTGCGGTCCGTGCCGAGGAGTTCGGCGGCTCGTGGTGCGGACATGCCGGTGGCTTCCCGCAGTCGTCGTAGCTCGGCGCCGAAACGGCGTTGCCGGACTGTCGGGGTCTGCCTCGGTGCCATGTCGTCCTCTCCTCGCTCGCGCACAGTGTGCCCACCGGTGTAGGGCCCGTCCATCGAACACCAAAATTCAACCTGTTGGGGTTAATTTGGTCTCACGGGTTGGAAATCGCCGCTACGGTGTGGCGCAAGCCGCTCATCGACTCCCCGCGAGGTGAACGATGGATCTCCCTCTCTTCAACACCACACCCACCCGCGTCGGTTGGGACACCTCAGCCCTCGACCCCCTCCGCCCCGTCGCCGAAGCCCGGCACCGCACCCGCGTCTGGCTTCAAGAGCACTGGAAACT
>NZ_JBXVPZ010000520.1:0-6310 GCF_057961495.1 Streptomyces sp. P5F9
CCCCCGCACCCCCTCACCCCCCACACCGAGGAGCGATTCGCGTGACCATCACCCAGCCCGATCTCAGCGTTTTCGAGACCCTGGAGTCCGAGGTCCGCAGCTACTGCCGCGGCTGGCCCACCGTCTTCGACCGGGCCCGGGGCAGCCGTATGTACGACGAGGACGGCCACGCCTACCTCGACTTCTTCGCGGGCGCCGGCTCGCTCAACTACGGGCACAACAATCCTGTCCTGAAACGGGCGTTGATCGACTACCTGGAACGCGACGGCGTCACGCACGGGCTCGACATGTCGACGAGTGCCAAGCGCGCGTTCCTGCAAACCTTCCAGGATCTGGTGCTACGGCCGCGCGACCTGCCGTACAAGGTGATGTTCCCGGGCCCGACCGGCACCAACGCCGTCGAGTCCGCGCTGAAGTTGGCGCGGAAGGTGAAGGGGCGCGAGTCGATCGTGTCGTTCACCAACGCCTTCCACGGGATGTCCCTCGGCTCGCTCGCCGTGACCGGGAACGCCTTCAAGCGAGCCGGTGCCGGTATCCCGCTGGTGCACGGCACGCCGATGCCGTTCGACAACTACTTCGACGGCACGGTCCCCGACTTCCTGTGGTTCGAGCGGCTGTTGGAGGACCAGGGCTCCGGCCTCAACAAGCCCGCCGCCGTGATCGTCGAGTCCGTGCAGGGCGAGGGCGGCATCAACGTCGCCCGCCCCGAATGGCTGCGCGCGCTGGCCGAGTTGTGCGAGCGCCAGGACATGCTTCTCATCGTCGACGACATCCAGATGGGCTGCGGGCGCACCGGCGCGTTCTTCTCCTTCGAGGAGTCCGGCATCGTCCCGGACATCGTCACCGTGTCCAAGTCCATCAGCGGATACGGCCTTCCGATGTCCCTGTGCCTGTTCAAGCCCGAGCTGGACATCTGGGAGCCGGGCGAGCACAACGGCACGTTCCGCGGCAACAACCCGGCGTTCGTCACCGCCACCGCCGCCCTGGAGACGTACTGGGCGGACGGTTCCGCGATGGAGAAGCAGACCCGGGCCCGCGGTGAGCAGGTCGAGCAGGGGCTGATCTCCATCACCGAGGAGAACCTCGCCGACATCAAGGAGTACCGGGGCCGCGGGCTGGTCTGGGGCATCGAGTTCAAGGACCCCGAGCGCGCCGGCCGGATCTGCGCCCGCGCCTTCGAACTCGGGCTGCTCGTCGAGACGTCGGGCCCGCAGGGCGAGGTCGTGAAACTCCTCCCCGCGCTGACCATCACCCCCGAGGAGCTGGACGAGGGTCTGAGCATCCTCGCCCGCGCCGTACGCGAAACCGTCTGACACCACATCAAGGAGGCGTCACAGCACCGTGATTGTCCGTTCGTTCAAGGAACTCGAAGGCACCGACCGGCACATCAAGGCCGCTTCCCGTACCTGGGAGAGCAAACGCATCGTCCTCGCCAAGGAACGGGTCGGCTTCTCGCTCCACGAGACCGTCCTGTACGCGGGTACGAAGACGTCCATGTGGTACGCGAACCACGTCGAGGCCGTCGTATGCGTCGAGGGCGAGGCCCTGTTGACCGACGACGAGACCGGGCAGACGTACGCGATCACGCCCGGGACCATGTACCTCCTCGACGGACACGAGCGGCACACGATGCGGATCAAGGAGGACTTCCGCTGCATCTGTGTCTTCAACCCGCCCGTCACCGGACGGGAGGACCACGACGAGAACGGCGTCTACCCGCTGCTGACCGAACCCGAGCCCGAGGAGGTGTGACGAGCATGACCACCGTCACCAGCGTCACCGACCTGTATCCCAGCCGCGGCACCACTGAGGTGTCCGTCCCGCGCAAGGACCCCGTCGTCTGGGGCTCCCCCGACACCCCGGGCCCGATCCCGACGGCCGACCTCCAGGCCTTCGAGCGCGACGGCTTCCTCTCCATGCGGGAACTCCTGCGTGACGACGAAGTCGACGTCTACCGGCAGGAGTTGGAGCGTCTCGTCACGGACCCGGCGATCCGGGCCGACGAGCGGTCCATCGTCGAGCCGAAGTCCAAGGAGATCCGGTCCGTCTTCGAGGTGCACCGGATCAGCGAGGTGTTCGCGCGGCTCGTGCGCGACGAGCGGGTCGTCGGGCGGGCACGCCAGATCCTCGGTTCGGACGTCTACGTCCACCAGTCGCGGATCAACGTGAAGCCCGGCTTCGGGGCGAGCGGCTTCTACTGGCACTCGGACTTCGAGACCTGGCACGCCGAGGACGGGCTGCCGAACATGCGCACCGTGTCCGTGTCGATCGCGCTCACCGAGAACTACGACACCAACGGCGGCCTCATGATCATGCCGGGCTCGCACCGGACGTTCCTCGGCTGCGCGGGCGCGACCCCCGAGGACAACTACCGCCAGTCGCTCCAGATGCAGGACGCGGGCACGCCGTCGGACGAGGCGCTGACCGACATGGCCTCCGAGTACGGCATCAAGTTGTTCACGGGCAGGGCCGGTTCGGCAACCTGGTTCGACTGCAACTGCATGCACGGCTCCGGCGACAACATCACGCCGTTCCCGCGCAGCAACGTCTTCATCGTGTTCAACAGCGTGGAGAACAAGGCGGTCGAGCCGTTCGCCGCGCCGGTACGACGGCCCGAGTTCATCGGGGCCAGGGACTTCACGCCGGTGAGGTGACGCCGAGCAGGTCCGTCACGAGGGCACCCCGGTCACGGCGGCCGGGGTGCCCTTCCCCGCTTCAACTCCCTTGCGGAACCAGCCTCTTCCTCGCGTCAGTCGGCCAGCACGTCCAGCAGGCGGTCGACGTCCTCGGCGGTGTTGTAGAGGTGTAAGGCCGCGCGCAAGTTCCCCGCCCGGTCGGAGACTTCGACCCCGGCCGCGCTCAACTCGCCCTGCCGACGGCCGAGTCCGGGCACGGAGACGATCGGTGACCCGGGGGACGCCACCGGTTCGTGCCCGAGGGCGCCGAGCCCCGCGCGGAAGCGGTCGGCGAGGGTGAGGTCGTGGGCGCGTACGGTGTCGACGCCCAACTCCTCCAGCAGCGCGAGCGAGTGGCGGGCTCCGGCGTAGGAGAAGAGGGCCGGGCTCTCGTCGAACCGGCGGGCGGAGTGGGCGAGTTCCGCGACCGGGCCGTAGCAACTGTCCCAGGGTGCCTCGCCCGCGACCCAGCCCGCGAAGATCGGGTTGAGGCCGCCGAGGTCCTCCGGGGTGACCAGGAACGCGACCCCGCGCGGGCAGAAGAGCCACTTGAAGCCGACGGCGGCGACATAGTCGTAGGCGCCCGCGTCGAGGTCGAACCAGCCGGCGGCCTGCGACGCGTCGACGTACGTACGCGCCCCGTGTTCGCGTGCCGCAGCCCGGAGCGCGGGCAGGTCGGCGATGCGGCCGTCGGCGGACTGGGCGGCGCTGACCGCGACGAGCGCGGTGCCGGGGCGTACCGACTCGGCGATGCGCTCCAGCGGAACGCTGCGCACCTTGAGGTCGGGGCGCATGTGGAAGGGGTTCACCACGGAGCTGAAGTCGGCCTCGGCGGTGAGGACTTCGGCGCCGGCGGGCAGTGAGGAGGCGATCAGTCCGCTGTAGACGGCGACCGAGGCGCCGGCCGCCACCCGGTCGACCGGCACGCGGGTCAGCCGGGCGAAGGCGGCGCGGGACGCCTCGACGTCGTCGAACATGTCGGTCGGTGTGCCGACCGCGGCCGCCTCGATGGCGGTGTGCATCGCCGTGACCGTGCGGGTCGGGAGGAGGCCGGTGCTCGCGGTGTTGAGGTAGGTGTTCTTCGGGGCGAACTCGGCGCGGACGAGGCTCTCGAAGGTCTCCATGGCACCACTCTGCGGTGCCGAGAAGCCCTCGTCCATTGCGAATTTTTACGTGGATCCGCTAAGGAACGCTTATAGATCCACGAGTGATCAGCCGTGACCTGCGGCTTTTCAGGCCTGCGGCACCGCGCACCCGTCGGGGCCGCACGCCTCGGCGTCGCCGTCGGCGCTGCTGTCGATCAGCTTCAGCGGGGAGTGCTCGCCCCACGCCTGGGTCAGCGCCTGGGCGAAGACCTCGGCGGGCTGGGCGCCGGAGACGCCGTACTTGCGGTCGAGGACGAAGAAGGGGACGCCGTTCGCGCCCAGCTCGGCGGCCTCGCGCTCGTCGGCGCGGACGTCGTCGGCGTACGCGGTCGGGTCGGCCAGCACCTTGCGGGCGTCCTCGGCGACCAGCCCGGCACCGACGGCGAGCTCGACGAGCCGCTCATCGCTGTCGAACACGGACCGCTCCTCGGCGAAGTTCGCCTTGTACAGCGCCTGGATCAGCTCGTCCTGGCGGCCCTGCGCCTTGGCGAAGTGGAGGAGGCGGTGCATGTCGAAGGTGTTGCCGTGGTCGCGGTCGCGGGTGCGGTAGTCGAGCCCCTCTGCGGCGGCCTGCGCGCCCAGGTTGTCCTCACCGGCCTGGGCCTGCGCCTCGCTCATGCCGTACTTCTTCGTGAGCATCTTCAGCACGGGCTGGGTGTCGCCCTTGGCACGCCCCGGGTCCAGTTCGAAGGACCGGTGCACGACCTCGACGCCGTCGCGGTGCGGGAACGCGTCGAGCGCCTTCTCGAAGCGGGCCTTGCCCACGTAGCACCAGGGGCAGGCGATGTCCGACCAGATCTCGACGCGCATTCTTCGGCTCTCTTCAGGACGTACGGGGGAGAGACAGAGGCTCTCTGTTTCCCCCGTGAACGTTCGAACAGCTCACTTCATTCCCCCGTCACGGGCAGGCGCATCCCCAGGTGGTGTCCGCCGTCGGACGGCTCGGCGACCCAGCCCTGCCGGACGTAGAAGGCCTGCGCCCGCTCGTTGTCGACATGCACATCAAGTACGGCGGTCCGCCGGCCGTCGGCCCGCCACTGCTCGACACAGGCCGCGTGCAGCGCCGTACCGAGGCCGGCGCGCCACTGGTCGGGGTCGACGTGGAACTGGAACAGCGTGACGGTGTCCGCCGGGTCGCCGTCCTGGGTACGGAAGCAGGCGACGGCGACGATACGACCGTTCTCGACCACGCACAGCACATGGGCGTCGGGCCGCTCGATGACGCCCCGCCAGGCGGCGAGCCAGTCCCGCCCGTCCTCCGGGACGCCGTCGGGGTAGTACGTCGCCCGGGCCCGCGCGTGCAGCGCGGCGACGCTCTCCGCCTCCGCGGGCAGGGCCGTACGGATCACCCGGGTTCCATTGACTCGGTCACTGATCATGCAACCGATGACGTGACCTCGGCCGCTCCGGTTCCCAGGCGGCTGAACTGGGCCCGGTAGGCGCTCGGCGTCAGCCCGGTGCGGCGGACCAGGTGGCCGCGCAGGGAGTCCGCGGTGCCCAGGCCGCAGGCGCGGGCCACCTGGTCCATGGGGAAGGCGGTGGTCTCCAGGAGTTCCTTGGCCCGCTCGATGCGCTGGTGGAGCAGCCACTGCAGGGGACTCACGCCGCTCTCCGCGTGGAAGCGGCGGGTGAGGGTGCGGACGCTGACGCCCGCGTGCCGGGCCAGGTCGGTGAGGGTGAGGGGCTTGTCGAGGTTGCGCATGGCCCAGCCGCGGGTGTCGGCGCAGGCCGTGCCCCGCTCGGGTGGCAGCGGGGTCTGCGTGAACTGGGTCTGCCCGCCCGGCCGTACGGGTGCGACGAGGGCGAGCCGGGCGACCTCGTTGGCGACGGCGGCGCCGTAGTCGGTGCGGATGATGTGCAGGCAGAGGTCGATGCCGGCGGCGTATCCGGACGCGGTCAGGAACTGGCCGTCCTGGACGTAGAGGACGTCGCCCCTGAGGTCGAGGGCCGGGTAGCGGTCACGCAGTTCGTCCGCCAGCCCCCAGTACGTGGTGGCGCTCCGGCCGTCGAGCAGCCCGGCCTCGGCTAGCAGGAACGCGCCGCTGCAGATGGATGCGATGCGCTTGCCCGCGGCGGCGGCCTCGCGGACGGCTGCGACGGCGGCCCGGTCGGGGTCGTACCGTTCGCCGGTGCCCGCGATCACCACGGTGTCGGCGGTGCTCAGGACGTCGAGGCCGCGGCCCACCTGGAGGTCCAGCCCACCGGTCGTCACCACCGGACCGCCGTCGGCGCTGCAGATGGTCACCTCGTAACCCGGAACGCCGTCGATCTCGACCTTCGCGAAGAGCATCTCCGGGATGGCGAGGTTGAACATCGAGACGGGCGACGGCGCGATGATCGCGACGCGATGCGGTGACCGTTTCCTCGGCATGGCCAGAACCTCCGGGTGTATGGCATTCCGGCCACTACTCTACGGCGTCACGCCCCCGCAGCATGAGGGCATGACAACGCCCACCACCCAACTGACCCTCCGCACCGGCACCTTGACCC
>NZ_JBXVPZ010000521.1:0-6294 GCF_057961495.1 Streptomyces sp. P5F9
GGGCGGGGTTCGTGCGGGTCCTTGAGGAGGGCGCGGAGTTCGCGGACCTCCTGTTCGAGGGCCCGGTGGCGCTGGTGGGCGTCGTAGAGGTAGCGGACCTTGGTGCGCAGGGCCCAGGGGTCGACGGGTTTCATGACGAGGTCGGCGACGCCGAGGGTGAAGGCGGCGGAGGTCATCTCGGGGTCGGGGCCGAAGCCGGTGAGGAGGAGGACGGGGATGTGCTGGGTCTGTTCGAGGCGGCGCATGTAGCGGACGACGTCCAGGCCGCCGACGCCGGGCATGCGCACGTCGAGCAGGAGGAGACCGACATTGCCGCGGAGCACCTGCTTGAGCGCCTCGTCGCCGCTGGTGGCGCGGGCGAGCCGGTAGCCCAGCGGGGCGAGGGCGCTCTCCAGCGCGTACAGCGTGTCCTCATGGTCGTCGACGATGAGGATCTCGGCATCCGACGGCATGGCCCGACGTCCCTCCCGCGTGGGACAACCAGCTTATGACGCAGGTGTTGACGGGGTGTGCCCGTCGACTGACATGGAGTGCGCAAGGAGCGCACAGCGCAGCATGGCCCCGGACTCGCCCCGCTGTCACGCCCCTTACCGGACGTGCGAGGTCAGTTCGCCATGGGTGAACCGCCGTTCACGGCGTCCTCCGCGATGCGTTCGTGGTGGCGGATGACCTCGCCGATGATGAAATTCAGGAACTTCTCAGCGAACGCCGGGTCCAGCTTGGCGCTTTCGGCCAGCGCTCGGAGTCGTTCGATCTGACGGGCCTCGCGGGCCGGGTCGGCGGGCGGCAGCCGGTGGGTGGCCTTGAGGACGCCGACCTGCTGGGTGGCCTTGAAGCGTTCGGCGAGCATGTGGACGACGGCGGCGTCGATGTTGTCGATGCTGTCGCGCAGCCGGGCGAGTTCCTCGCGCACGGCGGGGTCGACGTCACCGGTTCCGTTGATGCTGGTGGTCATGGGCGACAACCCTACGTGGCGTGCGGTCACTCGATGAGCGGGCCCGTGTGGTGTGCGCCCACACCGTCGTCGGACCTATGTGGCGTGCGGCCACTCGATGACCGGTGGATCGGCCGGATCGGGGACCTGGTCGCTCCAGCCGCCGGGGACGGTTCGGCCCTGCTGGGCGCGGAAGCGGACGGGGGGCATGCCGACGCGGCGGGTGAACAGGCGGCTGAAATAGGCGGGATCGTCGTAGCCGACGCGGCGGGCGACGGCGGCGACGGGGAGTTCGGTGGCGGCCAGGAGTTCCTTGGCGCGGCCCAGGCGGATGCCGAGGAGGTAGTCCTTGGGGCTGCATCCGGCGCCCTGGCGGACGGCGGTGCGCAGGGCGGCGGGGCTCATGCCGTGCCGGGCCGCGTGGTCGGCGACGGTGAGCGGCAGGCAGGCGTCGCGGGCGAGGGCCTGGAGGACGGGGTCGCCGTCGGGGGCGAGGTCGGCGCGGGCGCGGCGCAGGGCGACCAGGAGTTCGTGGACGGCGGCGCCGGTCTCCACCTCCAGGAGGGGGTTGCCGCGGCGTGCGGCGCGGGCCATGCGCCCGATGACCGCGCGGGGGCCCGTCGCGTCCGAGAGGGGCACCACGGGCCGTTCCGGCTCGATGTAGCCGAGTTCGGTGTACGTCGTCGTCGCGGGTCCGGTGAAGTCGACGAACCCCTCGTCCCAGCCGCCGCCGGGGTCGGGCGCGTAGTGGTGCGGCACGCCGGGGGTGAGCCACAGCAGCGCGGGCGCGGTGACGGTCGTACGGCGGCCGTCGGGGCTCAGGTACCAGCCGCCGCCCGCGCTGATCACGACGGCGACGTGGTGGTCGAGGGTGCGGGGGCCGACGGTGGGCAGGGCGCCGTACTGGAGGCCTACGCCGAGGCAGGCGAGGCCGAGGCGGTGGTGGGCGGGTGTGGGCGTGAAGAAACGCATCCAGGTGTGGTACATCGGCGCCCCCTCACACGGTGTTCGGTCCAAGTAGCGGTGATCTTTGTCCATGGACGTGATCGCCGCCAAGGGGCGAGAGTCGTCGGCATGAGTGAGTTCATTGTGGGCGACAGGGACTTTCTGCTGGACGGGCGGCCGGTGCGGCTGCTGTCCGGGGCACTGCACTACTTCCGGGTGCACGAGGCGAGCTGGGGGCACCGGCTGGCGATGCTGCGGGCGATGGGCCTCAACTGCGTGGAGACGTACGTCCCGTGGAACCTGCACGAGCCGGCACCGGGCGACTTCCGGGACGTCCAGGCGCTGGGCCGGTTCCTGGACGCGGCGCGGGAGGCGGGTCTGTGGGCGATCGTGCGCCCGGGGCCGTACATCTGCGCGGAGTGGGAGAACGGCGGGCTGCCGCACTGGCTGACGGGAGAACTGGGGGCACGCGCGCGTACGCGTGACGCACGCTTCCTGGGCCACCTGGAGCGCTGGTTCCGTCACCTGCTGCACGAGATCGTCCCCCGCCAGCTCGACCGCGGCGGCCCGGTGATCATGGTGCAGATCGAGAACGAGTACGGCAGTTACGGCTCCGACGCGGTGTATCTGCGGCGCGTGGAGGAGTTGTTGCGCGACCAGGGTGTCACCGTCCCGCTGTTCACCTCGGACGGTCCCGAGGACTTCATGCTGAACGGCGGCTCGGTCCCCGGTGTCCTGGCGACGGTGAATTTCGGGTCCCACGCGCGCGAGGCCTTCGAGACGCTACGAAGGCACCAGCCCGAAGGGCCGCTGATGTGCATGGAGTTCTGGTGCGGCTGGTTCGACCACTGGGGCGGCGAGCACGTCGTGCGCGATGCCGAGGACGCGGCGGCGGCGCTGCGGGAGATCCTGGAGTGCGGCGCGTCGGTCAACCTCTACATGGCGCACGGCGGCACCAACTTCGCCGGCTGGGCGGGCGCCAACCGGGGCGGCGGAGCGCTGCACGAGGGCCCGTTGGAGCCCGATGTGACGTCGTACGACTACGACGCCCCGATCGACGAGTACGGGCGCCCCACGGACAAGTTCTGGCGCTTCCGCGAGGTGCTCGCCGCGTACGCGGACGGCCCGCTGCCCGAACTCCCGCCCGCACCGGCGGTGTTGGGCACCCCGGCCCAGGTGCACCTGACCGGGTGGGCGCCCCTGGCCGACGTACTGGAGGCACGCGGCGGGCCGGAGACGGAGGGGCCCGTGCCGCCGACCTTCGAGGAACTCGACGTGGACCGCGGAATCGTCCGCTACGAAGTGACCGTTCCGGGACCGCGCGCGCCCAGTCCGCTCACCGCGCGCGGGCTGCGGGACCTCGCGGTGGTGTACGTCGACGGGGAGCGGGCCGGGGTCCTCATGGAGGGCGACGAGCAGCTCAAGGAGCCCGTCGCCGGGCACGCGTGTGTGCAGCTGTGGGTGGAGTCCCTGGGGAGGGTCAATTACGGGCCGCGGCTCGGGGAGGCGAAGGGGATCACCGGGGGGCTGCTGCACGAGCGGCAGTATCTACACGACGTACGCGCGCGTGGGCTGCGTCTCGACGCGCTGGACTCTCTGGACGACGTCGAGGGGGTTCCGCTGCGGGACCTGCCCCCGGACGGCTCCCCCGGGCTGTACCGCGGCACCGTCGAGGTGCGCGGCGCCGGGGACGCGCTGCTCGAACTGCCGGGCTGGACACGAGGGTTCGTGTGGGTCAACGGGTTCAATCTGGGGCGGTACTGGTCGGCCGGTCCGCAACGGGAGTTGTACGTCCCCGGTGCCGTCGTGCGGGAGGGCGTGAACGAGGTGTGGGTGCTGGAGCTTCAAGAGGCGCCGGTCCCTTCGGAGTTCGCCCTCACGCTGCGAAGCCTCTGAAGGGTCGGCAGAAGGCCGAGGGATCATGAAAGGTCTGAAGGGTCTGAAGGGTCTGTAGAGGGCCGAGGGATCACCGGGCGATGGGGGCGGACCCGATCTCGACGACCCGCGCCCAGTCGGGCGGTGTGTCCGGCACGTAGTCGGGGTCGTCCTCGGCGTACTCCCCGGTCTCGTACCGGCGCGGGAAGAGCCCCACCACCGTCCGGCAGGGCGGCCGGGTGTCCGGCCAGTCGGTCTGGCCGTCGGTGAGGACCACGACCGCGTCGGGCCAGGGCTGGGTGCGCAGCGCCTTGGCGAAGCCGGTGCGCAGGTCCGTGCCGCCGCCGCCCAGCAGCTCGATGCCCTCGGCGCGGCACAGCGGTTGCGCGACCCGGGCCGCGGCGTCGCAGGGCACCACGGTGACCAGGTCGCGGCGGCCGCCCACGGCCCGTGCGATCGCGGCGACTTCGAGGAGCGCGCTGCCCAGCTCGGCGTCGCTGACCGACCCGGAGGTGTCGATCACCACGCACACCCGGGGCGGCCGGCGGCGCAGGCTCGGCAGCACGATGCCGGGCAGCGACACCGAGCGGCGCGAGGGCCTGCCGTAGGTGTAGTCCTCGCCGGCGCCGGGCGCGGAGACGGCCGAGCGGATCGCCGCGCCGAGCAACTGCCGCCAGGGCTGCGGCGGATGGAACGCCTCCTCCGCCCATCGCCGCCACCCGCTGGGGGCGCTGCCGGGGCGGCCGGTGATGCCCTGCGCCACGCGGAAGCGGACGGCGTCGCGCTGCTGCTCGCTGAGTCCGTGCGCGCCGTCCGCGCCCAGGTCCCACTCCCGGTCGAGCCCGTCGGCGCCGCTGCCGCAGTCCAGCCAGGCCAGGTCCTGGGTGCGCGGCCCGAGTCGGAACCAGCGCAGGTAGTCCTCCATGAGGTTTCCCACGGGAAGTCCCAACAGCCCCGGCTGGACGGCGCCCTCGGGGGTGACCAGGCCGTCGCCGAACACGTCGTCGTTGATCTCGAAGTCGGCGGCGATGTTCATCCGCAGCCGCTCCCCCGGGCCGGTCAGTCCGCGCTCGCGGGCGACACGGTCGCTGCGGCCGTGATGGTCGCGGAGGAGGTGCGAGACCTCGTGGACCCAGACGCCGGCCAGGTCCTCGACGGACATCCGGTCCACGAAACCCGGCGAGACGTAGCAGCGCCAGTGCCGGTCGACGGCCATCGTCGGCACGTGCCGCGACTCGACCGTGTGGAGCGCGAAGAGAGCCGTGGCGAGGTAGGGGCGGACGCGGGCCGCGTAGAGGCGGGCGGCGAAGAGCTTGTCGACGTCGAGAGCGCCCGCCCCCTTGGCTACGGATGTGTTCATCGGCCGCCCTTCGCGGCCGTGGCGGCGCGGTCCGCCCGCTGCGACAGCGAGACCACTCCGGCGAGCTGCTCGATGGCCGCGGGCACGTCCCAGTCCTCGCGGCGCAGCGAGGCGAGGGTGGTCGCGGGGACGACGACC
Organism: Streptomyces sp. P5F9; assembly: GCF_057961495.1. Classification (NCBI taxonomy): domain Bacteria; kingdom Bacillati; phylum Actinomycetota; class Actinomycetes; order Kitasatosporales; family Streptomycetaceae; genus Streptomyces; species Streptomyces sp. P5F9. The sequence goes on from NZ_JBXVPZ010000521.1 coordinate 5,253, forward strand.
AGATCCGGGGCGCCGGTCTCCAACGCCCGGACCAGCAGCGCCCACGCCGCGTCCCAGCGGGCCCGGTCGGGACGGTTGCGGACCGCGGCCACCACACCGTCGAGCACGGCCTGCCGCAGATCCCCGCGCGCGGGCAGCTCACCGGCCGTCGGATCGGCGAGGAAGATCTCGGGGTCGGGAAGGTCCATCCGGTCCACACTCGCGAGCAGCTCCAGACCGGGACCGTCCCCCACTGTGCCCCTGACCAGCAGGGACAGCACCTCCCGCGAGGAACCGGCCGCCGTGGCGAACGCGATCAGGCTCATCGCCATCTCCCAGCTCCGGGGCGAGGGCCAGGCGCCGCCGCGTCGCGTCTCGTTACCGGGGAGTTGGTGGACGAGTTTGGGCCGCCCGGTGAGCAGCCCGCACACCGCGCGGCGCGCGAAGTCCACGGCCTCGGGGAGCTTCTCCGGGTCGAGCGTCGGCAGGGTCGCCCGCGGCCAGGTTCCGCCGAGTCCGCGTACGACGACCTCGTGGTCGTGCGTCCACTGAAGGTGCACGAAGCGGTTCGCCAGGGGCGGGCTCAGCTCCCAGCCGTCCGCCGCGGAGGACCGGGGGTTGGCGGCGGCCACGATCCGCACCCCGGGCGGCAGCCGCAGCGCGCCGATCCGCCGCTCCAGCACCAGCCGCAGCAGCGCGGCCTGCACGGCCGGCGGCGCGGTGGACAACTCGTCCAGGAACAACAGCCCCCGGCCCGCCCGCACGAGTCGTACGGCCCAGTCCGGCGGGGCCATCGGGACGCCCTGCTCGGCCGGATCGTCGCCCACGACGGGCAGCCCGGAGAAGTCGGACGGCTCGTGCACGCTGGCGATCACCGTGGTCAGCGGCAGGTCCAGGGCGGCGGCGAGCTGCGTCAGGGCGGCCGTCTTGCCGATACCGGGCTCGCCCCACAGCAGCACGGGGAGGTCGGCGGCGACGGCCAGGGTCAGGGCCTCCAGCTGGGTGTCGGGGCGGGGTTCGGTGGTGGTGTCGCGCAGGAGGGTCAACAGGTCCTCGGCGACGT